>JAYUIP010000699.1:0-1623 GCA_043765945.1 Arcicella sp. | reverse complement strand
AAAAATCGTTTCATGGGTTTTAGATTTGTTAGAAACGAAATTTAGGGGTTTGATTTTTGATTGGCTAATTTTTGGGGTTATTATTTGGTTAAATTGCTTGCAACCCGAGTTATACGTTTCTCTCGTTGTTGTCTATGAAGATATTGGGATGCACAATCTGATATGCACAATCAGACAACAGTAAATTCAAAACACCTCTCAATTCATCCGATATTCATTCGGTGTCATTCCTACTTTTTGTTTAAACAATCTCGTAAAATGCTGTGGATATTTAAAACCCAATTCATACGAAATTTCACTGAGTGATTTACTGGTATCAAAAATCCTTTCCTTCGCTAAATCCATTAATTTTAATTGGATAAATTCTAAGGCTGTTTTGCCCGTTTCTTTCTTGATTAAATCGCCAAAATAATTGGGCGAAAGATGTAATTTATCGGCAAAGTAAGATACAGAAGGCAACCCTTTTGTAGGAAGTTCTTGACTCCAAAGATAGGCGTTCAATGATTGCTCAAATTGTTCTATCACGCCTTTATGAGCGTCTTCTCGGGTGATAAATTGGCGGTCATAAAATCGGGTAAAGTAGCTTAATAATAATTCTAAATTGGTGGCTATCAGCTTTTTACTGTGCTTATCAATCGTCTGGTTTATCTCCGAAACAATATTTTCCATACAGTTATTAATCACTTCCCGCTCTTTTTCAGAAAGATGCAAAGCCTCATGCGATTGATAGCTAAAAAAAGAATATTCATGGATTTGTTTACCCAAACTCGTGCCTTTAATGAGGTCAGGATGAAAAACCAAAGCCTTTCCATAAGGCTGGTGTAATTCACCTTCGGGTTCGTGCGTAATGATTTGCCCAGGCGAAAAAAACACCACCGTACCTTCATCATAATCGTAATATTTATTGCCATAACGCAAATCTCCGCAGTCGGTTTCTTTGATGATGATGGCATAAATATTCATCATAAACTTCGTTCGCTTCAATAAATCCGACTTCCCTAAGTCCACAAAACTAATCAAAGGATGCAACGCTGAGTTGTTAAAAAACTGACTGTATTGCTTTACGGTATCATACATTATCATCGTAATGTTGGTTTATACGTTTCAAAATTTACCGAAATTATCAAAGATTTGGTAGCTTGTGTCTATGACCCGTGAAATTGGTAAGTAAAACCGTAAAATGGTTAAATTTCATCCTGTTTTAATCTATAATTTTGGGGATAAATTATTCCAAATATTCATGAGCCATCTCAAATTTTCAATTATCACGCTTGCCTTATTTTTTGCTCAAATATCTTACGGACAACAAGATAGCACAAAAACTATCAGTAGTTTCAACGGTTCAATAGGAATTACTAATAACGGATTTTCCATCATTCCTACATTTTCGTTGAATAGCCCTGCGGTAATTATGAATTTCACTTGGCGAAAAAATCGGTTTAGTTTTAATCCCGACATACGCTTAGTCCCCGATTTGAGTAGAGGAGGATTGATATTCTGGTTTAAATACCGCTTGGTCGAAAGGAAGAAATTTAGTCTAAGAATAGGAGTTCATCCTGCATTTAGTCTCATCAGAAGAACTATTTCAGATGCTGGTGTCGGTACTGAAATTACAGAAATGCT
>JAYUIP010000698.1:0-1624 GCA_043765945.1 Arcicella sp. | reverse complement strand
TTAGAAATGCTACTTAAATTTGAAGAAGAAACCAGTAAACCAATAGAAAGTATGGGAATCATAGAAAGAGTCGAAACCTACTACAAGACGTACGGGGTCAGAGAAGGCAAAAGAATTGGTAAAAAATTAGGACGTGAAGAAGGACGTGTGGAAGGACGTGTTGAAGGCATTGATTTAGGTGTTTATCAACAATTATCAAAAAATGTGTGTCAGATGTTTTCAAAAGGATTTGATGTAACTCAAATTGCTGATATTCTGGAAGTTTCTGAAACTGAGGTGCAAAAAATACTTCAATCCAATAATTTGATTCATTAAAAGATAAATAGAAAATAATTATAGCAGTCAAAGAATATTTAGACCGCTATAATTGTTTTTAGGCACTACAAATCATTAATAATCTTCACCAACTGATTCTTCTGAACAACGCCCGATTGTCGCCATAAAATTTCTCCTTTCTTGAAAAGAATTAATGTTGGAACTCCTTGAATTTTATAGGTTTCCGCAGTCGTGGGTGCTTTATCAACATCAATTTTAATGACTCTAACTCGATCGCCCATTTGAGAAGCAAAGTCTTTTAGAATGGGCAACATTGTTTTACATGGACCGCACCAAGTGGCAAAAAAATCTACCAAAACTGGCGTTTCGCCGTTGATTATATCTGAAAAGGTTTCTGTCTGTTGTTTCGTTTCCATGCTATTTTATGAGTATAGTTTTGAATGAAATTATATTAGCCAAAAAGTCATACCATGAAATATATACACAAAAAGCCTTCTCAATTCACACTGAGAAGGCTTTTCTTATGTATTCTGAATGATTATTGCCCTAATAATATTTCAAGTTCTTTCTTGAATTCGATTAGTAACGTTTCTTTCATTGAAATTTTACGTTTTTGAGTATTGATTTTGTTCATCACCAATTTATCACCCATCTGACCGCTGTATTGAGAATCCGTAATGAACGCATCCAGTTCGTTTTTCTCTTTCTTGGTCATATAATCCATCTGATTAATCATGATTTTCAATTGCTCAACTCTCGGTTTATCATCCAAAGATGGATGACGATAACTAATTACACGCAAAAGATAATTCATCTCAAAAATCTTATCACAAACATTTCTAAAACGCTCAGCAATACTACGGTCAAGCGTTTTTGTTTGTGCTGCCAATTCTTTCCATTTCACCAAATATCCTTTCGCTTTTTCAGAAGTCGTTGGAATATCTGATTGTAATTTCAACAATCCCTCTAATTCAGTCGTCATTTCCTTCATTTGTTGAACTCTTGGGTCAATTCTGATGGTTGTAACGATGCCTTTGTCACGATTATAACGCTCGAAGAAGAAATCATTTGAACGTTTAAATTGCTTCCAAAGCAAACTTTGCTTCTTTGGTGGAACGTTCGCAATCGTTTTCCATTCACGTTGCAAATTTTTGATAGTTTCAAAAGCCACATCCACGTCTTTTTCATAACGAAGATTACGAGCATCATCCACAATGCGTTGAAGGGTTGCTAATTTTTCGTCAATAACTCTGTTTTTCTCAGAATAATATTCACGACGACGAACAAAAAACTCATCAACAATTTCATCAAATTCACCTTCTACGCCATCTTGAAGATTTTTATCAAC
>JAYUIP010000697.1:0-1628 GCA_043765945.1 Arcicella sp. | reverse complement strand
AGCAAAATTGGAATTATTTGCCATTACGGAATCCCCCGAAAGAATGTCTTTTCCTCTTTCATAAAAATCATTTGGGTTCTCAACGGCAATGGATAAATCTCCTTTTGAGCCTTGAAATAAGAGCGAAGAAGAGTTGCCAATGTTCATGCAAGTTGGATGTTCGGGAAGTATATTTCCGTTTAATTTTTCTGTAAAACGCCCTAACCAGCCCGTATCGAGGCGTTGTGAGTCATTTATGGGCATAGTGGCACTCAACCAAATGTCCGTAGAACGAAAATGTGAAAGTGAATTATTCGGATAACCAATACCTTGAATTACTGCCAATTTCCCTTCACCAAAAAGCCCATGAAGCCCATTATTTAATCCAGATTTGAGGGAAGGATTCATAAAAGTCCCATCCTTTAATTTCAGTAAAGTGTTTTTAGAAATATTCAGTTTTGGGCGATATTTTGAATAATAACGATCATCGTCGGCTGGGATTACGGTGTTCAATCCGTCATTACCGCCAAACATTTGAACGATTACTAAAATATTATCATTTTCCTCCGCCAAAGCCGAGAATTGGTTTTTGGCAGATGCCCACACGGGTATTTTCCCCAGCGTAAATCCTGCGGCAAGTCCAGCATATTGAAGTAATTTTCTGCGTTGCATATCAGTTTTATTTGGGAGTTAGTGATTTGTAATTTTAGTCCGAAACTCACTAAATCACAAATCATAACTATTTAAGAGAGATGGAAATCGGGTGATTTGATTAATTGAGATAGGAAATATTTTACTTTTCCGCCTACTGTCCCAGCAATTTTCACCATGTTATACCATTCATAATCAGGACTTCCACCCAAGAGATTCCTAACGTATTTATCTAAAACTGCATCCGTTGGCGGCTTTACCAGGAAGAGCGTACACATCTGCAAAGCCAATTTTCGTACGTCCTCATAATCATCAAATTGCTTTATCCACGACTGAATATCCTCATCTTTTTGGTTCCAAACAAAACCCCCAATTTGCTGAACCGCAAAGGGATAGGTGCGAGTATCTGACCATTTTCGGTGACCTACCCAACCCGCAACATTGGGTGGATTCAAGAGTTCCTGACCGAGCGTAACCATTACCCATTCCTTCCAATCGCCTTTTACGTCAAAATGTTTTGTGATGCCCACCACTAATTCTGCAGGTGTTTTTAGTTGTACCCCAATATTCGCCTCATCAAAAAAGAAAGCTGATTTAAACAGTTTTGATAGTACTGGACGTATCTCAAAATTACTGTCTCGAAAAGTTTGAGCCATCTCTTTCACAATATCCATGTTCACTTTTTGCGGATTGCTATACACAAAATACCGATACAATTTCTCGCAAATAAACATGGACAAAACTTCAGCCCGATTCTTTAGAATTATGTCAATTATGCCTTTAGTTTCGTTTTTATACACTGCTTCCTCACTGTTGCTTTGCGTAGATTCAATGATTGAACCTAAGTAGTTCTTAGAGGTCGTATCGTGTTCATAGGCAAGAAAAAATGTTTTATATGTTCCGAAATTAGTCCATTCATCCGAGAAAATATTGGTTCGCCAACCTGTAAAAACTCTGGCACCTTCTTGCACATCTTTCTCAGTATAATTTCCAATACC
>JAYUIP010000696.1:0-1629 GCA_043765945.1 Arcicella sp. | reverse complement strand
ACTAAGGTTTTTGTTTTTGAAGTAAATATTTTTTTCTTTGTGCCTTAGTGTCTTTGTGGCATAATAAATTACATAATAAATCTTTTGATTCCTTCTCTTATCAATGGAACGTTGAAATTTATCAAATAGCCTAATTTTCTATTGGTGAGCTTCAAATGACTCATAATTTGTGCTTGCCAAACAGGATTTACCAAATCAACTGCCTTTAATTCAACAATTACTAAATCATCTACTAAAATATCCAGTCTTAATCCTTCATCGAATATCATTCCGTCATACATAATAGGAATATCTACCTGTCTTTGTACTTGAAAACCCGCTTTTCTTAATTCATAAGCCATACAAACTTCATACACTTTTTCCAAAAGTCCAGGTCCGAGTGCTTTGTGAACTTTGTATGCAGCATTGACAACAGCTTTGCCAATTAATTCTTCTTGTTCAGTGGTTTTAGTAAATTCTTGCATGGTTATTTTTTAAAAACTTTGAGTCTTTGTGCCTTTGTGGCAAAATCATATTTCAATAATATTTAGCATTTTTTGTGTAGCAATAATCGCTGAAACTGTTTGGTCGGAGTCAAGTCCACGAGTTTTGAGACTTCGTCCTTTATAATCCCACGTAATAATCGTTTCGCAAAGGGCATCCGTTTTTCCGCCTGGTGGGATTCTTACGGTGTAATCTGTCAGTTGTGGTAACTCAATACCCTTTTTGATATAGATTTTTTTCAAGGCATTCATAAAAGCATCATACTGACCATCACCCTGAGCGGATTCCTCAAAAACTTCTTCGCCGATTCGTACTTGTAGGGTTGCCGAAGGTTTTAGATTTTTAGAATGAGTTAAAACGTAATTCAACACCAAAACCTTTTCTTCGATGGCATTGCTGTCTAAAACGTCCGAAATAATGTAGGGCAAGTCTTCCCGAGTGACGGTTTCTTTTCTATCACCCAATTCAATAATTCTTTGCGTAATTTTCTTCAAATCAACATCTGCCAGCGTGATTCCCAATTCTTGCAAATTCTTTTCGATATTGGCCTTCCCCGACATTTTCCCTAAGGCATACTGACGTAATCTTCCAAAACGTTCAGGCATTAAATCGTTGAAATAGAGATTGTTTTTATTGTCGCCGTCGGCATGAATTCCTGCGGTTTGGGTAAAAACGTGTTCGCCCACGATGGGTTTGTTGGCAGGAACTCTTACGCCAGAAAAAGATTCAACAATTTTTGTTACCGAATAGAGAGAATGTTCTGATACTGAGGTGCTTACTTCGGGCATAAAATCGTTCAAAACTGCAATAGTACTTGCCAAAGGAGCATTTCCAGCCCGTTCGCCCATGCCATTTACGGTTAAATGAAGTCCGTGAACGCCTGCTTTAATGGCTTCCATGACGTTCGCAACGCTCAAATCATAATCGTTATGAGCATGAAAATCGAAGTGGGTTTCGGAATAACGTTTTACGGTTTTATCCAAAAATTCAAAGGTTTCCCTTGGCGTAAGTACGCCCAAAGTATCGGGTAAAAGAACTCTTTCAATGGGCTGTTTAGTCAAAAAATCAAGGTATTGAAAAATATATTCGGGTGAATTACGCATTCCATTGCTCCAATCTTCCAGATAAACATTGCATAAAATACCC
>JAYUIP010000695.1:0-13967 GCA_043765945.1 Arcicella sp. | reverse complement strand
CGTTTTCATTTTGAATGGGACCGCATTTTTTTGTTATAATATGTGAAAGATGTAATTTTTTTTGAAAATTCTATAATAGTTTTCTCAATTTTGATTCTGAATTTTGTGGATAAGTGGAAATTAATTCACTAATTAAAATAAAACACAAATGAAAAAAGTTACCCTTTACATTTTGACAATCATTTCACTATTGTCATTCACGCCAATAACCTCAATGGCGAAATCTGAAAACAGTACAGTGCCAACTGAAAAGGTTGAAAAAGTGGAATCAGCCGAAGCCAAAATCATGGTTTCTCGTTTAGAAGAAATCAAATCAATGGACAAATCTAACATGAGTTCAAAGGAAAAAAAGGCATTGAGAAAAGAAGTACGTTCGATCAAAAAAAGCCTTGCTGAATTAAATGGAGGGGTTTATTTATCGGTTGGAGCCATTATTATTATTGTGTTATTATTGATTCTTTTACTATAAAAATTATTATTGCCACCAAGTCACTGAGACTCAAATTAATTTTGAATACTAATTGGAGTCGTAGTGACTTGGTAGCAAAAAAGATATTTCGACAACTAATGCAATTACAATTTAAACATTTAGGTAAATTATTCAAGGCAACTTTCACATCTTGGAACGATAAAGACCCTTTTCGTCAGAGTGCGGTTATTGCCTATTACGCCATTTTTAGTATTCCTGGACTATTGGTTTTGATTATTTCAATCACGGGATATTTTTTTGGCAAAGATGCTGTGAATGAGAACATTCTCAGTCAAATTTCAAGTACTATGGGAGCTGATACTGCCAAATCTATTGAGGAAATGTTAATAAAAGCCAACACCTCAGATTCTTCAATTATAGGCTCAATTATTAGCATTGGCGTATTATTGGTGGGAGCAACTGGAGTTTTTGTTGAATTACAGAAATCATTGAATGATATTTGGCACGTAAAATCGGTTAAACAAAGTGGCGTATGGCTTATTGTGAAGGCTCGTCTTTTTTCGTTTGGATTAATCGTTGCCATTGCCTTTTTGCTGTTAGTTTCATTGGTAATTTCAACGGGTTTAACAGCATTGAGTGGACTCATTGAAGGTTATACATCTGACTTTATGATGATTGTTTTTAATGTTCTCAATTTCATTTTTTCGTTGGCTGTAATCTCTTTACTTTTTGCCATGATGTATAAAATCCTCCCCGACGCAAAAATTGAATGGAAACACGTTTGGGTGGGGTCTTTAATCACAGGATTATTATTCACAATTGGCAAAACAGCCTTGGCTTTTTATTTTGGTACTGCAAATCCTGCTTCGGTTTACGGGGCTGCTGGATCAGTAATTTTGATGCTTTTGTGGGTATCATATTCTTCGATGATTGTCTTTTTTGGGGCAGAATTCACAGCGGCTTACGCCCGAAGATATTCAGGAAAAATTGCTCCAATGGAACACGCAAGAGCGGTTGCTCCACAGTCTAATGAAAAGTAAATATTTAATTATTCAACAAACTAAACCTTAACATTTATGATTAGAAAAAGATGACACACCCAAACAGCGTTATTAATTAATTTTTGGTGACGGCTTAGTTTAAAATCGAGATTAAAAAGCACTTTCATTGATTTGGTAGTGCTTTTTAATTGTCTGAAAGTGTGAATGTTGTAATTCTTTTCGTGAATTGTATAATACTTTTCAATACAAAAAAAAACAACTTTGTTGTGTACAATAACTTCTAATGAAATGGAAAATAAACACATCAAAAATTTACAATTATCTATCCAAAATATGCATCTGAACTATGAGGATGCAGAAGAGCAAAATGCTCAAATTGGTGGCAAATGGCTATCTTATCTTTTGATGACGACGGCTCTAATTTTATGGGTAATTTTTAACATCGTGGTGATAGAAAGCTATTCGTTTCCTCACTATTTGTTGGTCATTATGAATTTGATTTTATATTGCATAATTGCCTCAATGATAAACCCTGATAATTATTCTGATGCGAAAAGATAACTTTTGCCTCCTTTATTATTCATTTTAACGTTTCCATAAATCATACCATATTATGAAAATAGATTATAAAAACACAAAAAGACCTGTTCCAGAAATAAATAGCGAATTGAAGGAAAATTTTAATTATCCGCCCAATCAAGATGTGTATGCACAGATGAAAGAGGAGTCAGAAATTGACCCTGAAAATCCATCTCGTATGAAAGATTCGGGCGAAGAATTGGGTGCTTGGAACGAAAAGTCCTTTAACGAAGATATGGTGGGTGATGATTTGGATGTGCCAGGTTCAGAAATGGACGATGAACAAGAAAATAACGGCATGGAAGATGAAGAGAATAATTATTACAGCCTCGGCGGTGATAATCATGAAGATTTGGAAGAAAACCGTGGCTTAGATTAATTACTATATATTTTATTTATCCCAAATTTATGAAAATAATTGAAAATATAATTTTTATAGTAATGTTCGATGATAATGGAAATAATTAATAATCCAGTATTTGCATTATTTATTTTGGCAATTCCAATTGCGAGTATTGCATGGACGGTTACGCATGAAGAGATTTTTAAAGAACCCCGAGAATATTGTGTTGGGCGTTGCAAGACTGGGAAGACCATTTTAGAACGTAAATTTTTCTACCTTTTCACCTGCGAATATTGTTTTAGTCATTATGTAACGGCATTTTTTTATCTTTTTTACCGATTATAAATTACTCATGCCCGATTGGAGAGGATACGTTGTTGCTCTTTTTTCGTTAGTTTGGATTGCCAACGTTTATATGAGTCTGTTCGCTTTGATTCGTCAGGATGTGAAGAAAGAAAAGACGGAAATTGAGCTGATGGAACAGAAGATAAAGTGATTAAAAACAACTAATGTCACAGTCCATAGCCCAAAGGGCTTGTGTAACATCAGTCAAATTAAACCACCGTTATTATGCTCACACAGAAAACTGCTTTTTACCACCATTTCAAAGATTTTGTTTTTATTACGCTTGGGATTTTCTCGGCGGCTTTTGGTTTTAAGGGCTTTTTATTGACTAATCATTTCATTGATGGCGGAGCAACGGGAATTTCACTGTTAATTTCTGCCTTAACAAAAATCCCTCTCTACGTCCTTTTGATACTGGTAAATATCCCTTTTATTTTTCTTGGGTACAGAATAATGGGGAAAATTTTCGCCATCAAAACTTCGCTTGCCATTGGTGGACTTGCTTTTGTGGTTGGCACAATAACATTCCCAAACATAACAAATGACAATTTATTAGTAGCAATTTTTGGGGGATTTTTCCTCGGTTCGGGCATCGGACTTGCCGTGCGAGGTGGGGCAGTGATTGATGGCACGGAAGTTTTAGCAATATTTTTAAGTAGAAAATTTGGAACAAGTATTGGGGATATCATCATCGTGATTAATGTTATTATTTTCTCGGTTGCCGCTTATTTTTTATCCTTAGAAATTGCTATGTATTCATTAATAACTTATCTGGCAGCCTCAAAAACGCTTGATTTCATTGTGGATGGCATTGAAGAATATATGGGCGTGACGATTGTATCATTAAAAAGTTACAAAATCGCTAACATGATTAAAGATGATATAAATTGGGGTGTAACGATATACGAAGGCAAAAATGGTTTCGGTAAGAAGGGAGAAATGAAAAAAATTGATATTGTTTATACCGTCGTCACACGCTTACAATTAAATCGACTTAACGCTGAAATTGAAAAGATTGACCCAAACGCATTTATCGTTATCAGTAGCGTAAGAAATATTAAAGGCGGCATGGTGAAAAAACGACCTTTGCAACATTGATTAGGGATTCTGAACGAGAATCAACCCACAAAAACGAATAACTATTTAAAACTATATTTTTAACAATTTAAACCAGATAAAACAATGAACAACATTTTCAAGGGATTAATCGCAGGCTATGGTGCCAGTAAATTAGGTGGAGGCTGTTTCGGAACAGTAATCGTATTCGTAATTATTTGGGTGGTTTTGGAAAGATGTGCTTAACATTTCATTTATGACCGCTAAAATAAATGAAAGAAGACCTTATATTACCTTTTTATGTAAAGACATCCATCATCATCATTGGCTTATTAGCCTCTGTGACCATTCTTTACCTTACACAGAGCATAATTTTACCAATAATTTATTCAACAATTATTGCGATAGTGTTGAATCCGATGGTGATTTTTTTTACGAATCGAAAAGTCAATGAGGTCTTAGCAATTTCTATTACGTTAACAATTACCATTGTTATTACGCTACTTATTATCTCGTTTCTGTCTTTTCAGATGATGCAGTTTACTGATTCATTTCCAAAAGTGGTTGGGAAGTCTAACCAAATAGCTGATTCATTTGAACTATGGGCATCCAACCGTTTCAGTATTGATAGGATTAAAATTCATTCAATGGTTTTAAAAAAGAGGTCGGAATTTATTAGTAATGGTGGAGTAATGATTGGCGAGACAATTTTGAGTACGGGAAGCAGATTATTAGTTGCTTTGTTGATTCCAGTGTATGTTTTTATGATTTTAGTTTATAAAAGACACCTCATAAGGTTCATTCATAAACTTTTTAATCGAAAGGAATACAGTGAAGTTGATGCGGTGTTGGGTTCAACTAAATTAATTATTCAAGGATATTTAGACGGTCTTTTTTTAGAAGCTTTGATTATGGCGTTTCTTAATTCCATAACACTTTTAATTATTGGCGTTGATTATGCTATTTTATTAGGCGTGCTTGGGGCAATCGTGAATGTGATTCCATATATTGGTGGAATAATTTCAATTCTTTTTCCAGTAATTATTGCCATCGTTTCTGACACGCCTTCTGATGTTTTATGGGTAGTGATTTCATACTTAGTTATTCAATTTTTTGATGTTCATTATATCGTTCCAAAAGTAGTGGCATCCAAAGTGAAGATAAATGCGTTGATTTCAATTATCGTGGTTTTGTCGGGCGGTGCCTTGTGGGGATTTCCTGGAATGTTTCTTTCAATTCCGCTCACAGCCATTGTGAAGGTCATTTTTGATCATATTGAACCAGTAAAACCTTGGGGATTTTTATTGGGTGTTCCTCCCACTGGCACTCCTTTGATTGTAACGACTAAGGACAAACAGTCTAAGTCTATTTTTTCTCTGATTAAACGAAAATTAAAACTCTAATAGCAAAAAAAATATGAAAATTTCAATCGGATTATCTGCCGAACAATTAAAGACCAGTGTTGATATTCTTTCAAACGTTCTGGCGGACGAAGTAACCTTATACACAAAAACCAGAAAATTTCACTGGAATGTTTCAGGTGAAAGTTTTATGGAATTACACAAATTATTTGAACATCAATATAATGAAATTGAATTAATTATTGATGAAGTGGCAGAACGGATTGGTAAGTTGGGCAGTGCTACTATCGGCACAATGGCTCAATTCCTTGAAATGACAAGGTTGAAAGAATCGCCTGACGAGTATCCTGTACGCATGAAAATGATTGAAGAATTATTAAAAGACCATGAAACAGTGATCATAGCAATCAGAGAAGACGTTGAAAAATGTGATGAAAGTGGCGATGCTGGAACAACTGATTTCTTAACGGCAATCATGAAGCAACATGAAACTATTGCTTGGACTTTGCGGAGATATTTGAAGTAATTGTTGAACCGCAAAGACACGAAGACGCTGAGTAATTTTAATCAAGAACAAACAAGCCACAAAATTTAGAGAATTAACCCTTTGAATTCTTGTGGCTGATTATTTTACGAAAACGCTAAATTCTGAAACTATGGCAACATTCAAAATATCAAAGGCAACGCAAGAAGGAAAAACTTGGAAAGCCGAAGGAACAAATCCCGAAACGGGAAAAGAAATCACCATCCAAGGTGGGCAAGAGGGTGTGGAAGTTGGGAAAAAAAATCCCCAAAGTGATAAATCCTTTGACGCTCGCCACGATGCAACGGGTATGACTCCCAAAAAATATGTGAATAAATTACGTTGGGATGATAAGGCAGAATTTGGCAGTTTAATAGAAATTCCTGACGAGCTTTTTAAGGAACAAAGTAAGTAAATCTATTAACAAATTAACACAACAATCTAAATTTTAAGACGATGATTAACAGAGAAGGAAAACTTAATTTATCCACATCGGGTGGAAGCGATTTGAATCAGGAATTGGTTGAAAATAGTGATTACACAAAATCAACATCCGAAAGTGACATGATGAACAACGACGGCGTTGAGTCGTCGGGGATGAGTAAAAGCGATGATAAAACGACTGGTGAGAGTTCTTCAAAGCCTAATAGCACAAGTATGATGGGTGAAAATACGGAGGACGATGATAACAAAAAAGTAGAGGAAGGTGAAAATAATATAGCCAATGAATCAAATAATTATAAAGTATCAGATATGAACAGTAGAATGGGCGTGAATGCTGAAAATGACAATAAATCAGAAGGAAATTCTGAGCCATCTTTAAGGGAAAACACGCTAACGAAGGCTGATGTGCCTTATGATGTGCCCAATGACCAAACGCCTCTTATGTCTGATATGCCCAAGAACTATAATAATTATAGTAAGAAAGGGGATAATACTGAACCAGCGAGTGAGTAACTATTTATATCAATCTGTTCAAAATCATTGGTGTCTTGGACAGATTATTTTTATAATAAAACCAGTACCTTTTTCAAAATTTACAAATAATTGAACATCAGCAAAATATAAAACCATTAGTGTGAAATATGTAATTCTTACTTAAAATTATATAACACTTTATGTTTTCAACATTCTGATATTTACGTGTTAAAAAATCTAATAAATTATATTAATTATGACAACTTATTTCAAAATAGTACCCTTTTTAATTGCAATCACTTTTTTATCATCGTGTGTAACTAAGAAAAAATTCGTCGATTTACAATCAAGATACGACAAAGCTCAAACCGATTTGGTCAAATGTGGCGACAGCGTTCAAGATTATAAAGACCGTTTAGCGGCAATGGCTCGAACAAATCAGGAAAACGAAACTTCAAAAGTTCAAAGTAATGCTCAAATTACTAACTTAAATGAACAAATTTCTGATTTAAGAAAAACTCGTGATAAACAATTAGATGCCGTCGGAAATTTAACCGTTTTATCAAAAGAAGCTAATGCTAATATTGATAAAACCCTTTCGCAAATGGAGCAAAAGGATAAATATATTAACCTTTTGAGAGCCGCTCGTACCAAAACTGATTCTTTAAATTTAGCATTAGCTCTGAATTTAACGAAGGTTTTAGCCAACGGAATTGAAGACCAAGATATTGAAGTGAAAGTGGACAAAACGGTGGTAATGATTAATCTTTCAGACAAAATGTTATTTACCACTGGAAGTGCCAAAATTTCATCGAAAGCGAATGCCATTTTAGAGAAAATTGCTCAAATTGTAAAATCAAGACCTGAATTGGAAGTAATGGTTGAAGGTTATACAGATAACGTTGCCATCAATACTGAGTGTATTACTGATAACTGGGATCTGAGTGTAAAACGTGCCACTTCGGTAGTTCGGGTGATGCAACAAACTTTCAACATCGACCCAAATAAATTGATTGCAGCGGGTAGAGGTGAATTTAATGCCTTGACGAGCAATAGCACAACGGAAGGAAGAACAACCAACCGTAGAACTCGAATAATCTTAATGCCAAAATTAGATCAGTTTTATGATTTGCTGAATCCTGATAAGAAGTAGGCAGTAGAAAGTGGGCAGGAAGAACGCTCACTTTTGAAATTTTTCAGTATAAAAAAATAGCCAGCGAGAATTCGCTGGCTATTTTTTTTGTGTTCTTAAAAAATTTATTTTAACTATCTAATAATCCGTAGATTATGAATATTTCAACTTATCAACTGATGTTACGCAAGCCTAAAAGGCTTTGGTCTGCGTAACATCAGTTGGTAACTTAAAACTTAACAATTTTTTAGTGTGAAAGATGTAATTCTTTTACAAAATTATGTAACGCATTTTTTTATAAAAATTTAACCTTTGTATCTAAAATTTTCAAAATAAAAAACAATGATATGAAGGTATTAATGGTACTGACTTCCCACAGTGAATTGGGAAATACGGGTAAAAAAACGGGTTTCTGGATTGAAGAATTTGCTTCTCCTTACTATGCTTTTATGGAAGCTGGAATCTCAGTAGTCATTGCCTCCCCAAAGGGCGGACAACCTCCAATTGACCCAAAAAGTGATGAGCCTTCAAGTCAAACACCCGCAACAATTCGATTCAAAGCTGATGGCGATTTACAGAAATTGTTGGCTTATACTAAAATATTAAACGAAGTTTCTTCTGATGATTTCGATGGCGTTTTTTATCCAGGCGGTCACGGTCCATTGTGGGACTTAACGACGGATAAAGATTCTATAAAACTGATTGAAGATTTTTGGAAAAGCAAAAAACCAGTTGTCGCAGTTTGTCACGCACCTTCAGCTTTGTTGAACGTAATGGATGAAGAAGGTAATGCTTTGGTAAAAAATAAGAAAGTTACGGGTTTTACCAATACCGAAGAAGAAGGCGTGCATTTGACTGATATTGTGCCATTTTTATTGGAAGATGAGTTGAAGAATAAAGGAGGTATTTATTCCAAAAAAGCCGATTGGGAGTCATACATAGTGAGAGATGGAATGTTGATTACGGGACAAAACCCAGCTTCATCCGAAGAAGCCGCCATGGAATTGATTAAGGTTTTAACGGGAAATAATGTTCCAATTTCAACCATCCGTCCTGGCGTTATGGCTTCTTGAGAGTTGATAAATTTTAGTTCAATGTTGTAAAAATATTCAAAAAAATGTTTATCTCTAAATCTAAAATATATCTATTAAATAGTTTATTATCAGTAAGTCATATTTCCTCCTCGCAGATTAAGAGTTCTAAAACTGATGATTTACCAGCCCCTTTTGCGACCAAATCAAAAATAAATTTTAGTAATGCCGTTGGGTGGAAAGACGGTGAAAAACCAATGGCTCCCGCAGGCTTCACCGTTACAAAATATGCTGATGGTTTTGAAAATCCACGGTGGATGTACGTTACGCCAAATGGTGATATTTTAGTAGCAGACCCGCAAGGAAACCCGAAGATTTTTGACTGGATTTATCATTACCGCTGATAAAAAAGTTCACGGCAGACCCGTAGGAATAACCGAAATGTATGACGGTTTCATGTTGATTACGGATGATATTTGTAATATGATCTGGCGAGTGAGTGTAGATGCGAAGTAGTTTGATGGAACGTATCGAAAGTTTTAAAATTTTCGGGAAATTGTACGAAAAAAAGTTCTTTGACATTTTCTGTGGTAGGGGCGTATGCGATACGCCCCTACCACAGAAAATGTCAATAATCCCTTAAAAGATAAACTTCAACAATTGCAATGATTATATGCGTTATGCTGTTAGTAGTTAAACAAACACACAAAAAATCCTTACAATTATGATGATTACCCTTCAAGTGATTAATTTTTTGCTTCATTTTTGTTTCGCAAAACCACAAATTCAAACGTTAATCCCCACCAAAATTGGTGAAATTCAGCAACTTTATACTGATTGTCAGTTGAAAGGAATAGTCAATTATGATGCCTTTAAACAGTCTGTTGCGGGTTATCAAGAATTTCATCCCAAAAAACCCATCATCACCATCGTTGATTTTGCTCTGCCTTCAAACGTTGAAAGGTTCTTCGTAATTGATATATCTTCTAAAAAATTATTATTTTCTTCCTTGGTTGCCCACGGTAAAAAATCGGGTGATAATATGGCTCGCTCGTTTTCCAATAAATTAGAATCTCATCAAAGTAGTTTGGGATTTTATTTGGTTGGCAATAAAATCCAAAGTCCAAAACATGGCATGGCTTTATTACTTTTCGGGTTACAAAAAGGCATAAATGACAACGCCCGTCGTCGAGAAATCATTATTCACGGAGCCAATTATGTAAGTTCAGAATTTGTGAAGCATTTTGGCAGATTGGGTAGAAGTTTTGGTTGCCCTGCTCTTCCTAATAATCTAATTCCGCAAGTTGTGCCTGTATTGGCAGATGGTAGTTTGCTTTTTATTCGTGGGTAAAATGGATGACAATTATTATTTTAAACGGAAGTCTTCGGTTAAAATAATAATTTCATATTCATAATTGCCAAAATCTATAGTCCCATTCCAAATGAAAACCACCAAACTTTCAAGCACCCAAAGCATTGTTTTCCTATGTTGTATAATCATTATTTCACTTGTTTCGGGTTGTAAAAAGAAGGACAAAAAAAAAGGTTTTTCTCCTGATTCGAGCGTGTATTCTTCTCAGAATTATTCTAACTTAACCCTTGATAGCCAGACTGTTGTATCATTTCTTAAAGTAAATCCTATTTCAAACAGTGTGAGTAAAGAAGTGGTAGAATTTTATTCAAAACGTAATAATCAATTGGGTTGGTTTAATCAAAATGGCATGACTTGTGCCGCTCCTAATTTTCATAATCAATTACAGAATTATAGTCGAGATTTTGCCGATAACAGTCTGAATAATAAGGCGTTAGATGTGATGATGAGTAGTTTTAAAGCGGACGAAAAGGAATTTATGTCAAAGATTAATGACGTGGAAAAATTGGATTTATTACTAACTGTAACGTTTTTTAAATACGCTCAAAAAGTCTATAGTGGCACAACGAAAAGTGCTTTTGATTATGAATGGTTTATTCCACGCAAGAAGAAAGATTATCAAATGGTTTTGAATTCGTTGGTGTCTTCTGCCCTATGTGAAAAACTGCAAGAGCCTCTAAATCAGCAATATATCCGTTTAAAAGATAAATTAAGACAGTATCGAATTATCCAGAAAAAAGGCGGATTTCCAGTAATTGTTACTACTAAAAAATCATTCGTTGTCGGACAAAGTGATTCTTCTCTACTAAATATAAAACAGTATTTGTTTCTATCGGGAGACTTAAAAATTAATGATAAAACAATCGTATATACTGATTCGTTAAAAACCGCCGTTCAACTTTTTCAAAGACGAATGGGTTTGTCGGAATCGGGTAAAATAGACAAATTGACTTTGCAGGAATTGAATCAACCCATTGATTTTCGGATTAAGCAATTGATGGTGAATATGGAACGGTTGCGTTGGATTCCCGAAAAGATGGAAAGCAATTATTTACTCATCAATATTCCAGAATATAGATTGCATATTTTTGAAAATGAAAAGCAAGTTTGGCAAACCAATGTGGTGGTCGGCAAGGCAGTTACCAAAACCAGTATTTTTAAAGGAAATCTGTCACAAATTATTCTAAATCCCTACTGGGGCATTCCTACGAGCATTGTTCGAAATGAAATTTTACCGAAATTAAAAAGAAATACTAACTATTTGAGAATCAATAATATGGAAGCATTTGCGGGTAAAAATGTAATCAATCCCAATAATATCAATTGGAATAACTACGAAAATTCCGTTCCTTTTGACTTCCGACAAAAACCTGGAAAAGACAATGCTTTGGGTAAGATGAAGTTTATGTTTCCAAATAATTACCACATTTATCTGCACGACACCCCTTCAAAAAGACACTTTGGGGATAACAAAAGAGCATTTAGTCATGGTTGCATTAGGGTTGAAAATCCGAAGAAATTAGCCATATATTTACTGAAAAATCAACCCGTTTGGAACGAGCAAAAGGTTGATAAGGTTCTGACAACTGACAAGCAAACGGGCATAAAAGTTAATCCGCCCATACCCGTTTATATTGCTTATTTTACGACTTGGGTGGACGTGAATGGGCAATTAAATTTCAGACATGATTTGTATGATTTAGATAGTAAACTGTCGAGAGAGGTTTTTGGGAATTGAAAAATGTGTGAATGATGTAAGTCTTTACTATTATTCTGTAATCTATTCTACGAAGAAAAAAGTAAACTTTATGTTCCCAAAATCTAAACCAATTTATGAAAATTGAATATCCTATTAAAAATCCTCATGTACAGTCGGTTGAAAATATACTGGTTTCCTTGCAAACTGATTTTCATCATGGATTAAGCCATCACGAAGCGAACAAACGAAATAACGATTTTGGATTGAACGTTTATGAAACTCAAGCACAGAAAAGCGTTTGGCTGATTTTATTAGAGCAATTTAAAAGCCCGATTGTCTATTTACTGTTCTTTGCAATTGCGGTGTCGGTTTATTTTCAACACTTTATTGAAGCAATTGCCATTGGTGTTGTGATTTTGGTGAATGCCATCATTGGTTTTTTGATGGAAATGCAGGCTCGCCGTTCCATGAATGCCTTGAAAGAAATGGACGTAATCAAGTCCAGGGTGCTTAGGGATGGTAAAAGCCAAGAAATTCTTTCCGAAAAAATTACCATTGGCGATTTGGTTTTATTAGAAGCGGGCGATATTATTCCTGGCGATGGTCGTTTGATAGAATCCAATCAATTGCAATGCGACGAATCTTCACTTACGGGAGAATCCCTTCCTACCCAAAAAAATCTTGACCCTCTTTCAGTAGAAACCGTCCTCGGCGACCAACACAATATGGTTTTCAAAGGTTCGTCGGTGATGAATGGCAATGGGAAAGCGGTAATTACGGGCATCGCTAAAGACACCGAATTGGGCAAAATAACGTCCTTAGTTGAAAGTGCCGAAGAAACAGAAACGCCCTTAGATAAAAAGCTCAATGCTCTCAGCAAAAAACTGATTTGGATTACCTTAATTATGACGGCAATTTATGCGGTGACGGGTATTGTTCAGGGAAAAGATTGGTTATTAATTCTTGAAACTTCAATTGCCTTAGCCGTTGCCGCATTCCCCGAAGGCTTGCCCATTGTGTCCACGGTGGCATTATCCTACGGAATGTTGTTAATGGCGAAGCGAAATGCGATTGTCAAAAAACTGTCAGCCGTTGAAACGTTGGGAAGTACCAGCGTAATTTTAACCGACAAAACAGGAACGCTTACCGAGAACAAAATCTACGTGGACACCTTCTGTTTTCCCGAAGAAAATGTGAAAGCAACCATTGAAAATAATGTGCTGAAATTTAACGAAGGAGAAATTCAAAAAAGCACGGTGAACTTCGAGAAATTGAAGATTGTGGGTGCTTTGTGTAATAATGCTTCCTTAGAAAAAAAGGGCAAAAAAGAAAAAGAAATTGGCGATCCCGTTGAGATTGCTTTAATCCATTTGGCGGATGCTTCGGGCAATCCCGCCCATGAAGTTCAAAAGCAATTTGAACGGATTGGTGAGATTCCTTTTAGTGCCGAAACCAAAATGATGGCAACCTTACACAAAGCTCCAAACGGCAATTTTGTGGCTGCCAAAGGGGCTGTGGAGCAATTATTAGAAAAGTGTAAGCAAATCCAAACGGGAGAAACCGTTAAAGATTTTGGTGAATCGGAAAGAAAAAAAATCTTGGACGAATCAGAACGTTTATCGGAAGACGGTTTGCGGGTTTTGGCTTTTGCGTATAGAGAAGAGGGTAATATTAACAAAGACGATTACTTAAATGATTTGATTTACGTTGGCTCAATTGGCTTTTTAGACCCGCCTCGATTAGACATTAAAAAAGCCATTATCACTTGTAGAGATGCTGGGATTAAGGTGGTAATGATTACGGGCGACCATCCCAAAACAGCATTGAATATTGCCAAAAAAGTGGGTCTGGTTGACGAAAACGAGCAGAACGTCATTACGGGAAGCGATTTACCCGAGGGGAAATCCTTAACAAAAGACTGGAAAGAACGAATTTTATCAACCGCTGTTTTTGCTCGAACTACCCCAAAACAGAAATTAGATATTGCCGATATTTACCAAAAAGCGGGCAATATCGTTGCCATGACGGGCGATGGCGTGAATGATGCCCCCGCCCTACGAAAAGCCGATGTCGGCATTGCCATGGGTTTGCGAGGAACGCAAGTTGCCAAAGAAACTGCCAGCATTGTGCTGAAAAACGATTCTTTCACGTCCATTGCCGAAGCCGTATCACACGGG
>JAYUIP010000694.1:0-1632 GCA_043765945.1 Arcicella sp. | reverse complement strand
TAACATTCTTCAAATTGTTGTTGGGGGGCAAAAGGACCTTCGGCTTCATTCATTATCCACTTATCGGGCATATTGGTTCGGCAAATATCCGTAACCATCCTGTGGTCGGTTAAAGGTCCATTATTTACTTTTATGCCGTCAGTTCCTTCGCCAATGTCCTTAAATCCATAGTTACCAATGCGAGTTTCCAGCAAAGAACCATAATCATTTACGACCTTGATTCTTGCATCAATTCCTTTAACGGCTTTTACAAAATTCATCGAAAAATTCTTTAATGAATTATGCCTAAATTGATACCAATCTTGGGTGGGTTTTCCATTACCAATAAATACGCCGTAAGAAAATGAACCCGCTGGAATGGTAGGTTCGATGGTATCAAAACTGTTAAAATCCTTCCCTCGATTACCCCACGCTAATTGAAATTTCTTAAAATCATTTTTATACTTTTCCTTCAAAAACGCCCTAAAACCTTGAATTGCCGTGATTGAATAATCGAAAATAGCATTGAAACCACCATCTGAACCTTTGGTTGTTTTGTAGGGAAATCCAAACTCTTGCTCAGGCGTTGTTACCACGCTCATGTAAAACAATTCGTTATTATCCAATAAATATTTATAGCGATTGATAACTAAACGAGCAAAATTTTGAGTCCGTTCTTGAAAAGGTTTTGAAGCAAAACTATAATTGAGAACATGTCCGCAATCATCAATTAAATCGCAATCTTTATAACCTGTGGCTTGTTGTTGGAGTCTTTTATTTTTGCCTGTAATGTCATAACCCGTCATTCTATCAGCATTTGAAAGTCCATCACAGGAAGCAACTGTATTATCTTCGGGTCCACCAATTACCTTTGTGTTGCACCAGGTGTACATACACACACGAAGGCAAATCTTCATGCCTTTACTTCGGGCGGTTTGAATTTGTAAGTCATATTGTTCCCAAGGACTTGGATTATTAACCTTAAACTGATAAATCACGTCCCATCTAACCGTAATTATTACCGCATTCATCCCAATATCATAAGCTTTCTGGATTTGTTCAAGTTGATTGTCTCTGTAATTCACATTGACCAACGACAAAGCCATATACCGTTGATTATCTTGGGCTTGCATAGAGAGAGCCGTCAAAAATATTAGGAGAAACGTAAAGACTCTTTGCATAGAAGAAAATAGATTTTTAATTTCAACGAAAAATTTACAAAGAAGTTATGGGATTTAGCTTTTATACAGAGAAAATGAGTAAAACAATTCATTTCATCATCTTTCATATTAATATAGTTATAAGGATTCCTGACAAGTTAAACCAAATAAAATTATTCAATGAAAAAATTAACAATCATGAAAAAAACATCATTTTTACTATTTATAACGGCTTTCTGCTGTTTATCAAAACCCTCTTTTGCCCAAATCCAAGCGGGGGAAAACGTGGCTGTTACCAATACCGAATCGTGTAAAGTTCGTGGATATATTCACAATAATATCTTCACGTATAAGGGCATTCCTTATGCAGAAGCAGCCCGTTTTATGCCGCCTGCCAAGCCAAAACCTTGGACTAATGTGCGTGCCTCAATGGTTTATGGACCCGTTGCTCCCCTACTTGACCCAACCACGAGCGTGCAAGATGAGGGAGAAT
>JAYUIP010000693.1:0-1632 GCA_043765945.1 Arcicella sp. | reverse complement strand
ATGTAAAATTTCATCCCTTCCGTAAAATGAAATTCAGCTTCTTGTAATTGTGAAACGGTAAGTTCTCCTTTTTTCTTGGCATTTGAATCTCGCTTCTGAGAAAAACATAATGAACTGGTTATCAGAAAGATAACGAATATGGGAAGGATATTTTTTAATATAAATGTCATGATTATTTTGCAGATACTCTAAAAATAAAATGCAATTTGAAAATTATGGAGTAAGCAACAAAACATAATTTCTTGCAATTTAATAAAAATACGGCTAAATGCTTGTATCACAGCATTTACAGGTAAAAATTTTACTCTTATTTAACGAAAAATTAGTGAAAATGGTATTATTGTTTAATAAAATGCACTTGTGTAATTACAGATTTACTAACTTTTTAAAAGTTGGTAAATCTTGAAACGGAAACAAGAGTACATTTGTAATAGTTTGTTCTTTTACCAAAAACTAATTATTTTATTCAAAAATCATGCAAGACCTAAATAACATAATGTTTCAATCTGCGGAAGCATTCAAGAAATATCGTAAATTTTCTGGTAAACAGAAAGCCATATTTTTAAGAGCAATTGCGGAAGAAATCGAAGCCTTGGGCATGGGCTTAATCCATACCGCCATGCAAGAAACCAACTTACCCGAAGGTAGATTATTAGGCGAGCGTGGACGGACAATTTTTCAGTTAAAAATGTTCGCTGACCTCTTGGATGAAGGCTCATGGGTAGAGGCACGGATAGACCCCGCCAACCTTAGTCGCCAACCCATTCCGAAGGTAGATTTACGCAAAATGTTAGTCCCAATTGGCACAGTGGCAGTTTTTGGGGCGAGTAATTTTCCGTTTGCCTACTCAACTGCGGGCGGAGATACGGCTTCGGCATTGGCTTCGGGCTGTCCCGTTGTCGTGAAAGGACATCCTGCCCATGCACGAACATCCGCTATGGTTGCGGACGCAATTTTGCGGGCTGCCGAGCGTACAGGAATGCCCAAAGGCGTATTTGCTCACTTAGACGGAGGCGATGGTTTTGAAATTGGCAAAGCATTAGTCATGCACCCTAACACCAAAGCGGTGGGTTTCACAGGCTCTTATGGAGGTGGCAAAGCCCTTTTCGACATGGCAAATCAACGCCCAGAACCAATCCCCGTTTTTTCGGAAATGGGAAGTGTAAATCCAGTGGTTTTGATGCCCGAAAAATTGAAACAAGATGCTGAAAATGTTGCATTATCTTACGCAAGTTCAATCACTTTGGGAGTCGGACAATTCTGTACAAATCCAGGATTAATTTTCGGAATTGAAAATGAAGACCTTGAAAAATTTATGGCTATTTTGTCGGATGAAATTGCGAAAATTGCCCCTGCCACGATGTTGAATGAAGGTATTTTCAAGAATTACGAAGATAAGAAAACCACTGCTTTATCACAAGAAGGCGTGAATACTGAATCAGTTTCAAAAATCGAAAAAACGGCTCAAATTCAAGGTACGCCTACAATTGCCTTGGTTAGTGCGGATGTATTCTTAAAAAACCCAAAACTACACGAAGAAGTTTTTGGTCCTTATTCTTTGGTGGTAAAGTGTAAAGATGAAACCCAATTATTGGAAGTTCTCAATCTTTTGGAAGGACAATTAACGGCAAC
>JAYUIP010000692.1:0-4830 GCA_043765945.1 Arcicella sp. | reverse complement strand
AGATAAAAGATGGCGGTAAATTATACCAATATGACGGTATAGATTTGCAGGATTTTACTCGAAATCAATCCCAAATTTTTGGGTTGCACGTAGGAGATTTTAGGACTGAAAATCTCAGAATTGAAAATGCAGATATGGTGTTTAACATCGTTTATCCAGACGGAATTATTAAAGATTGTAGCCTCCTAACGCCTGGTTTTCACAACGTTACGAATGTTATTGCAGCAGCGGCAGTTGCCTTGCAAGTAGGTGTATCACCCGAGGCGGTGCGGGAGGGAATTTGTAGCTTCAAAGGCGTTAAAAGGCGTTTTGAGTATCATATTCGTACAGAAAAAATGGTTTATATTGATGATTATGCTCATCACCCCACGGAGATTGAAGCGTTTTTGTCTTCGGTAAAAGCACTGTATCCAAATCGAAAATTGACCGTTGTTTTTCAACCGCATTTATTTTCTCGGACGAATGATTTTCAAGAAGGGTTTGCCAAAAGTTTGGACTTAGCCGACGACTTAATTCTCTTGGATATTTACCCCGCCCGTGAACTCCCGATGGAAGGCGTTACGTCGAGTATTATTTTTGATAAAATGAAATTGGAAAACAAAACGCTTTGCACAAAATCGGAGGTTTTAGATTTACTGAAAGCCAAACAGCCCGAATTATTGGTAACGGTTGGGGCGGGAGATATTGACACCTTGATTCCAGTAGTCCGAGAACACTTTCAGTAAAGTGATTTGGTTAGACACTGATTTTGCGGATTCGACACGAATTAAAAGGAACTTTTTATTTAAAATTAAAAATTCTGGTAAAATCTGTGCCTAATTTCTCTTTTATCCATTCAAAAAAATCCGTGTCTAATCCGTGTTACCCGTGTGCCATTTTCCCCGTACCTTTGCATCATGGAAATCAACAAACAAATTCTTTCAAAATTAGGTATTGAGGCACTCAATCCAATGCAGGATGCGGCTTACTGGGCTATTTTGCAGGAGAAAACCACCTTTTTAATCTCTCCAACGGGTTCGGGGAAAACCTTGGCGTTTCTCTTGCCTTTGCTCCAAATCCTCGACCCCAAGAAAAATACCGTTCAATGTCTCATTCTCACACCTTCTCGTGAACTGGCAATGCAGATTGAAAACGTTTGGAAAAGCATGGGAACGGGTATGAAAGTAAATGTTTGTTACGGTGGTCACTCAATGGCAACTGAAATTCAAAATTTAAGTAATCCTCCTGCCCTACTCGTGGGTACGCCTGGACGTATTTTCGACCATATCACTCGCAAATCTTTTGAGTTAGATGGGGTGAAAACCTTGATTTTGGATGAATTTGACAAGTCCTTGGATTTAGGTTTTCACGACCAAATGTCTTACATCATTGGCAGTCTTCGTAATCTCAATAAACGAGTTTTAGTGTCAGCAACTTATGGTATCAAAATCCCCGAATTTGTGGGGTTTACTTCGCCAGTAACCTTGAATTTTATTCCCGAAAATGAAGAAAAAAAGGCATTGGAAATGAAAGTCGTTATTTCAGAAGCGAAGGATAAAGTTGATACGTTGTTTGACCTAATTTGTTCGCTAAATTCTGAATCTGCCCTGATTTTTTGCAACCATCGGGATGCCGTGGAACGTACCTCAGAATTACTGAACGAAATGGGCATTTACAGTACTTTTTATCACGGTGGAATGGACCAAGACGATAGGGAAAGAGCCTTGATTTTATTCAGAAATGGCAGCGTTAATTATTTAGTAACCACCGACTTAGCGGCAAGGGGTTTGGATATTCCAGAAATGAAGCACGTTATCCATTATCACTTGCCCCTGCAAGAGCATGAATTCACCCACAGAAATGGCAGAACAGCCCGAATGCACGCCTCTGGAACCTCTTATTTGATTTTTCACCGCAACGAATTTCGACCAAAATACATTCCAGAATCTATTGAAGAGTTGATTTTACCAGAAAATAATCCACTGCCAAAACCACCAGAATTCGTTACAATTTACGTGAGTGGTGGCAAGAAAAATAAGCTGAATAAAGTGGATATTGTGGGTTTTTTCTCGAAAAAAGGTGAGCTTGAAAGAGGAGATTTAGGCTTAATTGAAGTCAAAGATTTCATGTCATTCGTAGCTGTGAAACGTTCCATTTTCAGAACACTTTTGGAGAAAATTAAGGAGGAGAAAATTAAAGGAAAAAAGTATAAAGTTGAGGTGGCTCGTTAGGAAAATTCTTTTATTAAATTAATACATCATTGGGGTCTCTACTTGTGTGATAAATGTTCAATATTTCTATCATTTCAAGGGAAACTTCATGGACAATACAATAATCTTTTTTAAAAACGGCTCTTCTAATGTTATCATTTTCAGGAAAATGGCTCTCGTATTTTACGAAAGTATAAGGATTATTGACAATTACATCAGAGATGAAACCAATAACATCATTGGGAAATTTACGAGCTCTTTTTGAACCAATAAACTGGCTCAAGTAGGCTTCTATTTCTAATAAACTATCTAAAAATCTTTCACGTAACACTAATTCACGAATCATAAATTTAGATACTTTTTTGCTTGTTCAAGCGAGTAAGAGGGTGTACTACGAGCTTCACTCAACATATCTTCATATTCCATTTCTGACATTGGTTTGCCAGAAAATGAGATAGATTTTTTATCAGTAAAAGTTAATAAACGCCTATGCTCAAATGCTCTTAGAACATCCAAAATTAGACTTTCATCTTCAAGAATATTGATTTCCAATGTTGTCATAATACTTGCTATTTAAATTAACGTAAAAAAGACTAAAAACAACGTAATTTTAGCCTTTTTGCTTGTAAAAAGTAAAACGAAATTATAAACTATTTGTTTCTAATCCGTCCGTTTTTTCAAGTAAATTTGATATTGTTCATCCGTTAAAAGTGCTTTTACTTCCTTGTCTCGCTCGTCTCTCATAGCTTGGGCTTTTGCTCGATATTTTAAGCGAATTTCTTCTGTGAAAGGGGGTAAAAGTTTCTTAATTTCGTTTTGAAAATCAATGCGTTTGAAGGCATAATTGATATTTGCATCCTCAATTTTAGGAATTTGCTCCTCCGTTAATTTCAACTTCTTAGTCATCCATTTTGTATCCTCATTAGCCATTTTTTCAGGGTCTAATTCTGCGGGTTTGGGGGGCGTACTTGACCCTGCTTGCGGAATTCCACTTCCACGTCCGTATCCTCCGCCATATCCACCGCCACCGTAGCCACCACCATACTGTGCTTGGCTTTCTTGGATTATCATAATCGTAGATACTATAAAAAATATGAGTTTTGCTTTCATTTGGGTTAGTTTTAATTCCTCACAAAGTTAAACTATTTTTTGAAGGGATTTATTGTTTTGGGGATTTGTGAAGTGATATGATGTGCTACGTGTTGTTCTGATTATGCTTAAGGTAAGTCAGCAAGTTTGCTTACAGACAATGTCTTGAAAGATACCAGTCAAAAAAATAAAAGTCTTCCAGAACTATACTTCTATGTTAAAAGTAACAATTGTAGGTTTTAAAGTGCTGACGAGGTAAAACTAAAAAGAATGTTCTATTTTTAATTGGTTAATTTTTCCCTATTACCTTTTTAACTAAGTTTACGATTCCCAAAACAAGTACTCCAATCACAAGCCCAATTATAAATTCCGTTACGATGGCAGGTAGTTGAGGCAGAATATGATGTAAGAAATCAACATTATGTACAAATATGCCCCCTGCTACTAAAATCAGAGCGATAGTACCGATAACCGATAAACTTTTGATAACTTTTGGCAGTGCTTGCACCAATATATTGCCTAAGGTTTTAGTAAAACTATTTTCTTTTTTGCTAAGGTTCATGAGTCTTAAACCTAATTCATCCATCCTAACAATCAAGGCTACAATTCCGTAAACACCCACAGTTGCTACTATCGCAATGATGGAAACAACCATTATTTGCGATAAAATGGGTTTTCCAATAACGGTACCGAGTGCAATAATTACGATTTCTACCGATAATATAAAATCAGTAACGATTGCTGATTTAATTTTTTCTTTTTCAAGAACTAAAATTTCTTCTTCAGTTAAAGGTTCTAATGAAATAGTGGGTTTTGAATTTTCGTGCGGAAAAAAGTATTCGTATATTTTTTCGGCACCTTCGTAGGCTAAATATAATCCACCAAGAACTAAGATTATAATGATGGCTGCGGGCAAATAAGCACTCAGCAAAAAGGCAATGGGTAAGATAATTATTTTATTAAGGAAAGAACCTTTTGATATTGCCCATAAAACAGGAAGTTCTCTCGAAGAAACAAATCCCGAAGCCTTCTCCGCATTCACGGCTAAATCATCGCCTAAAATTCCCGCAGTTTTTTTAACTGCAACTTTACTCATTACTGCAACATCATCCATAAGTACTGCGATATCATCAAATAAAGCTAAAAATCCTGTTGCCATGGTATTTTGTTTTGAACGTGCGTAGATTTTAAAACCAATTTACACGTTTGATTATTTACTATTGTGAAGCTAAAATTTTTGTTGAATATTTATCGAAGCAACATTCTGAAAAACACTTAACGACACTAAATATACATACCAGCGTATTAAATGTTAAACAACAATATTAAATTCCTAATATTCAGTATAAATTGTGGAAAATTTTCTACAATTTATAGAGATGGTTTTTATTGGTGATATGAGATAAATTTTATAACAATCAATGATCAAGATATGAGCAATTAATATTATTTTTCTTACCTATTCCCTTTTGCCCGATTATGCGTTTTACACAACATTTGACAGTTTTTAGCATCGGTTGAACCTCCTTTGCTCCATGCTGCCACATGGTCG
>JAYUIP010000691.1:0-4835 GCA_043765945.1 Arcicella sp. | reverse complement strand
TAACGTCTGGATCAAAGCGGATTCCGCCTTTACCAGGTCCTAAAATATTGGAGTGTAAAACACGATGCCCTTCAAAAACTTTGATAGAACCATTGTCCATCGTGATGGGAAGTCCAACCGTCACTTGACGAGCGGGAACTTTCAAAATATAATACATTTCGTCTGAAATGCCCAAGAGTTCAACCGCCTTATCAAAGCGTTGCATCATGGATTCTAATGGATTTTCCTTGTCCTTGATTGGAGCAGGTTCTAAATACGTCATACTATGTTGGAGGAAGGTAAAAGGAGACAGGAGGAAAGAAAAAATGTAGGAAGGTGAATTTTGTGCAATACTTTCTCCTGTCTTCTTTCCTCCTATCTCCAATCAAAATGCAAATTTACTACGTTTCAAACGTATAAGTCAAGGGTTTCGTTTATAAGTAAAAATACTTGATTTTCAGTTGAAAAGCATAAAATTGAGGTTATTTTACATTTTACTTTTTAACTTTATGGTCAAGAGGCAGTTTTACCAAATAATCATTGGTAAAAGGGTAAAATTAAAAAATCATAAAATTTAGAAAAAATTTAATTAATTCTTGAAATATTGATATTTCATTGAAATGAATTTATCTTTGTGGACTTTTTACTAATAAAAAATCTTTCATGGATATGTTTATGTAAAAATACCGCCAAAATCCTTATCAGTGAACCCGTAAACAGCCCTATTCAAGAAAAATGGAGACATTATTAGAACAAAAAACCAGATATTCGAGTGAAGACCTTAAAGAGTTTGAGGAATTAATCACTAATAAATTAGAAGGAGTGCGTGGAGAATTGAACTATATCCGTGAAGCACTCCACAAACGTAATGACCCAGGTACGGACGTTACGGGTGGAAGTTCAAAATTGATGGAAGATGGTGCCGATAGCATGGAGAAAGAAAGCATGAGTCAATTGGCAGCACGTTTACAAAAGTTTTCCGTACAATTAGAAAATGCTTTAATTCGTATTAAAAATGGCACGTATGGCGTTTGCAGTGATACTGGAAAACTAATTCCGAAAGAACGCCTCAGAGCCGTTCCACACACTCAACAAACGATTGAAGCGAAGTTATTAAAACAGAAATAAATTTTAAGGTTTATTTAAAAAGGTTTGAAAACAGGCATCTCGCTTATTTTTAAACCTTTTTTGAGGGTATGAGGTTACACAGAGAGCCACAGAAAAAAAAATAGAGAACCACAGAGAAAATTTCTTCCTCAATTCTGTGGTTCTCGCTTTTCTTCTCCGTGGCTCTCTGTGTAACCTCAAAATCTCAAACTCAAAATAAACTCATTTGGTCTACCTTTGGCTGAAATTTTGGGGCTTTGATTTTAAGCTCGCATTGATCATTTAATTGCTGAATCCAATAGGTTGCCATTTCGGGCGAATTGATGTTTTCGTTGATGTGGACAAACAACCAAAGTTCTTGTAAACCTTCTTCTAACCAACCCTTCATCCGTTGAACCCATTCGTCAATCCGTTGATAATCAGAGGGATGCTCGTTTCCAATCCAACGAATAAATGCTTTTGAGACTGATAGACTTTGATGCACTACGTCTCGCCTTCCAGCTACGTCTGTAATGACAGTGGCGTGTCCCATCTCATTCAGCATCGCTAAGGTTTCTTGCCAAATAGTTGTGTTACTGAACCAATCTTTATTACGAAATTCAACGGCAATTTTCAGTTTATTGGGTAATTGATTCAAATATTTTTCAAGAATTGGAAACTGTTTTGGGGTAAAATAAGGAGCTAATTGTAAGAATGGTAATCCTAATTTATGATCTAATTTCATAATCTGCCTACAAAATTCATTTGTCAAGTCCTCCGCATTGAGAAGATGCTTGTCGTGTGAGATCACTTGGGGAAACTTTGTACAGAAAGTAAAATCGTCCGTTGATTCTTCCAGCCAACGCTCAATAGTTTCATCACTCGGGATTTGATAATGCGTTACGTTGAGTTCGATAGTATTGAATTGTTGGGAATATAATTTCAATAAATCAGGCGTTTTGGCATTATTGGGATAGATTTTTCCATTCCATTCTTTGACTGACCAAACGGGACAACCAACTTTGATGAGAGGTATTTTTGAGGTATTTTTTAATACTTTTTCATTGAAAATATTATCTGGTTTAAGGCTTAAATCAGTTTTTTCAAGTTCTTGTTTAGAGATTTTTCCGAAGTCCATTTGTTATTTAGAGCTAAAATTCTTCTACGACACCATTTTCAGTCCAGCGAACTTTTGGAATTCTACCGTCTATTAATTTCTTGTAAAAATATTGTACCACTTTGTCCTTTATCCCTTTGTAAACCTTAAATCCTAATTTTGCAAAAGACTAACTGAAGCCTCATTTTTTTTATGAGTATTTGCCAAGACTTCGTATCGTTTAAACTGATTTGGAATTAAATTTAGCAAGTGGGTTGAGGCTTCAAAGGCGTATCCCTGATTTCTGAAAGGTTCTGCAATAGCATATTCAAATTGAGATTTTGGATGTTTTTCATCATAAATCTCAAAGTTCAAATCGTAAATATGAAGTACACCGATCGGCGTTTTGTCTTTCAGATAAATAATCCAATCGCAAACACCTCTTTTACCATAGAAACAATTACTTTCAAGCATAAAAAGCGTGTATTGTTCCATTGCTTTTCTGGTTTTAAAATCATCCATCACAAAAGGGCTGTTATCTTCTTCAAATAGTTTTAGATAAGTTGTGAAATTACGCCAATTTAACAACTTATAGGACAACCTTTCAGAATCTGGCAGATTCTTAAAATCAAACCACGGCTTTGCTTTTGGTCTTCGCATTTGCCTATACATTTTGATATTTTCAAGGGTCTTTTCAGATAGATTTTCATTAGTAAAAGAAGATTTTTATGCAAAAACAAATATAGCAAAAAAAGGGAGTTGGTTATTAGAATTTGGATTTAACACCAATTTCCTAATAACCAACTCCCCAATAACCAAAACCTAAGACCTCGGGTCAAGTGCTTTTTCAATTCTAAATAAGCAGTCCTGCAAATGATATTTGCTCATTTTATCAAGCATAGGCTGAATCAAAGCACTTTTTATCTCATCCTTCAACGTCAATAAATGCCCACGAGTTACGGAAATAATATCCGTTTTGCGTGGATCAACGGCATTTGGAACAACGGTTCCTCTAAAACCAAAATTGAACGATGGAGCGGCACCCGTAGCATTCAAAGTTGAAATCATTTTCTCCACAAAAATCTTCTGCAAATTCCTCCTCGAAGCATCAATCATTTTGCGAGAACGCAATTCCGACCAAATTGATGAACGTACATCCGTGAACATTTCATCTAAACTGTATGAGGCTGGATATTTAGCATTTGTCTCAATGAAACGTTGTAATCTGTCGGTTCCAAACAAACTCGTTAAGGTGAAATCTTGAATACGGCTAATGGCATCAACGCCTTGGTCTGGGCGAGTTTTCGACATAATTTTATCATCCAATAACCAAGTGGGAGTTTCAAAAACCTGACGATTTATCCATGAAACCGCATCTTTTTGAATATTTCTTGGCGTTGGTTCATAGACTGCTCCTTGCTCGTCCATAGATTTTGGCGTTTCATAAATACCCCCAACATTCTTTGTAACGTGACCAATATAACGACGATATTGATTAACAATTTCGTTGTAACCTTCCGTTAACATATCATAATCTTGGGCTTCTTCTTTCGTCCATTCTGTTAAGTTTGGTAGGATTCTTTTCAAGTTTTTGATACCATAATCACTCGCTAACATATTGTTATCTCCCAAACATTCTGATTGCGTGCGTGGGTCATAAGGATTTGTTTCAGTACCAAACCAGATTCTTGGATTCTTGGCATATTCAGTAATAAATTGCTTATTCAAAAACTTCTGGTCATCTTCTGCGGTTGCTCCTTCGAGAGTCTGATATGCCCATTTGATAGCCCAGATGTCATATTCGCCAATTCTTGGGTACAAATCTTTTACGCCATCTTCTGGTTGGGCTACGTAATTAAAACGAGCATAATCCATAATTGAAGGCGTATGTCCGTGAGCGGCAATCCAAGCGGGAATACGCAAATTTTCCACTGGAATGGTCGAACTTGAACCATAATTATGACGTAAACCAATGGTATGTCCAACCTCGTGCGAAGACACAAAACGAATTAAATCACCCATCAATTCATCATCAAATTTGTTCTTTCTTGCCCTTGGGTCAACGGCAGCACCTTGGGTCATGTACCACTTTTTCAAGAGTTTCATCACGTTGTGATACCAACCAATATGACTCTCCAAAATCTCGCCCGAACGTGGGTCGTTTACATTGGGTCCGTAAGCATTTTCAATATCCGAAGCAAAATAACGAATTGCAGAATAACGGGCATCTTCCAAACTGATTGTGGTATCGTTATCTGCTAAAATTTCCCCTCTGATGGCATTCTTCCAACCAGCGGCTTCAAAGGCTTTTTGCCAATCATCCACGCCTAATTTCAAGTATTTTCTCCACTTTGCGGGTGTTGCGGGGTCAATATAATACACGATTGGTTTCTTGGGTTCAATCAATTCACCCTTCTTTTGCTTGGCTGCGTCTTCGGCATTTTTAGGCTCTAAACGCCATCTAACGGCAAAAGTACGGTCTTCGGTGCGTTGTCCACCTTCTTCAAAGACGGTATATCCGTTGGCAAAATAACCAATTCGTGGGTCAAAGTAACGTTGCTTCATGGATTCCTTGGGCAACAAAATCATAGATGTATTTATTTCCATCGTAACTGCACCCGAAACCGCAATTGCTGGAATACTTACCGACGGAATTGGGCTTGGAATTGGAGGT
>JAYUIP010000690.1:0-1636 GCA_043765945.1 Arcicella sp. | reverse complement strand
CGCCTAAATTTCTTAAAACCGTTGAATCCGTCAAATCTCTCTGTAACCTTGAAACAGGAAGTTTTCCTGCTAAAAATTCATACAAAGCATTGGCAATTCCTACGTTTCCTTCCGAATTCTCAAAATCAATTGGGTTTACTTTGTGTGGCATGGCTGATGACCCTACTTCTCCAGCCTTTATTTTTTGCTTGAAGTATCCCATAGAAACATACGTCCAAACATCACGGTCGAGGTCTAACACGATGTTATTCAGGCGTTTAAGGTTATCCATCAAAGCAGCCATATTGTCGTAATGCTCAATCTGAGTCGTGAATTTACTACGAACTAAACCGAGAGATTTTACAAAATTATTCCCAAAATCTATCCAAGAATTTTCTGGATAAGCCACGTTGTGAGCATTAAAATTGCCCGTTGCACCGCCAAATTTTGCCGAATACGGAATGGTCTTTAATAAATCCATTTGACGCTCCATTCTTTCCACAAAAACTTGAAATTCTTTACCCAAACGAGTAGGCGAAGCAGGTTGTCCGTGTGTGTGAGCAAGCAGAGGAATATCCTTCCATTCAGTTGCCAAAGCCTGAATTTTTGCAATGGTTTCGTGCAGTTTTGGAATCAAAATATCATTCATTGCCTCCATTAATGATAAGGGAATGGCGGTGTTATTAATATCCTGCGAAGTCAGTCCGAAGTGAATAAATTCCAAATATTGTTCAGTTCCAAACTTCTCTAATTTATATTTTATAAAATATTCAACTGCCTTAACATCGTGGTTCGTTTCACGTTCTTTTTCCTTAATCCACAGAGCATCCTCTTCTGAAAATTCTGTATAAATATCTCTTAATGAGGCAAATAACGATTTATTTACGCCTTCTAATTGTGGCAAAGGGATTTCACTAAGAGCAATAAAATATTCGATTTCGATACGAACTCGATATTTGATTAATCCAAATTCTGAAAAGTATGGAGCAAGACTTTCTGCTTGCTTACGGTAACGCCCATCAACTGGCGAAATTGCGGTTAATTGATTTAATTGCATGATATTCAATGAGTGAACTAGGGAGTGAGTGAATGATAGAATATTGGACTCCTCAAATTCAGAGTACAAATTTACGAAAGAATAATTTGGCATAACCTATTGATAATTCTAAGATTCGTAAATTTGCTGGAACAATGAATTGTTTATAAATATTCTCTCATGCTATCAGGTTACGCACCCCGTCTCTCATTAACTCATTGAATCCATGATTTTAAACCCTAAAATATTAGCCTTTTTATTAGCAATTACCATTGCCATTTTTACAACAACCTTTCTTTGGTTTTTGCCTGAAACAGGTGCTAACATTCTGTTCATCAGCTTTATAGCCTCTTTAACAATTGGGGGATTGTTGATTTATTTTGTGTTGGATTATTTAGTTTTTCAAGAAATCAATAAAATGTTTGACACCATTTCTCGTTTAAAAATGAAGGATTTTGGGGTTTCTCGAAAGAAGTTACAGAAAGACAATAACCCGCTACAAAAACTGAATGATGAACTTTTTGTGTATGTTTCTAAAAAAGAACAGGAAGTAACCGAATTGAAACGCTTAGAAAAATATAGAAGAGAATTTTTGGCTAATGTCTCGCATGAATTAAAAAC
>JAYUIP010000689.1:0-1637 GCA_043765945.1 Arcicella sp. | reverse complement strand
GGATTTGGCATTGCTCTAACGCTTGATAATTTAGGAAAAGAATATTTTGCCTTAAAACAGTATCTAAAAGCATTAAATTATTTTGAGAAAGCAAAGATTGAGATTGAGAAAAATCATGTTGATTTTGTAAGAGGGAAAAATCTTCTAAACTTGGCTAAAACTTATAAAGTATTAGGAAAGCCAAATGTGAGTTTAAAATTTCTTAATCAAGCCAAAGAAATTGCTAATCAAGCACAAGATAATGAAGGCTTATCTAATATTTATCTTGAACTCCAAGATGCTTACTTTAAAACTGAGAATTACAAGAGTGCCTATAAAAATCTCTTTGAATATTCTAAAATGAGGGATAGCCTTTTCAATTCCGACAAAAATAAAACTATTCAAGAACTCAATACTAAATACGAAACCGAAAAGAAAGAGACTCAAATCAAAGAATTATCGCAGCAACAAAAAATCTCCGAATTAGAATCTATCCGCAAAAATACCCTCATTTACAGCATTTTAGGTGGAATTTTAGCCCTTGCTGCCATTGCCTATTTTTCGTTTACAAGATTCAAAGAAAAGAAAGCTAATGAGCTATTAACCAGTCAATTACAAGAAGCCGAAAACAAAATAGTATTAGAACAAAAAGCCACCGAAAGCGAACTGAAAGCCTTGAAATCACAGATGAATCCGCATTTTATGTTCAATGCCCTAAACAGCATTCAGGAGCAATTTATGTATGGCGATAAAATTCTTGCCAATGAGCAAATGGGTAATTTCACGTACTTGACAAGGCAAATTTTAACGGTTTCGGGTAAGAAAAAAATTAATCTTTCTATCGAAGTAGAAATCCTGACGAAGTATCTCGAATTGGAAAAAATGCGGTTTGCCGAGGGTTTCGATTACAGTATTTCGTTGAGTGAAAATATTGATGAAGACTACCACCAAATTCCACCCATGTTGATTCAACCATTCGTAGAAAACAGCATCAAACACGGGCTTTTGCACAAGGCGGGCGAGAAGAAATTGAGCGTAAAATTTACCTTAGACGAAGCCGAAGAGAACCTCATTTGTGTGGTGGAAGACAATGGCGTAGGAAGAGCAAAATCTGCCGAAATCAAAAGCAAAAGAGTACAACAACATGAATCCTTCTCAACTTCTGCCACAGAAGAACGCTTGAAATTGTTAGGGAATAATTTAAAAACTGAGGACTTTATTGTTTACGAAGATTTACAAAATACTGAGGATCAGGTAGTTGGCACGAGGGTTAGGATAACGATTGCGTTGGGGTGAATACTATTAAGTAGAGACCACGGATGATACGGATTAGACGGATTTTCACTGATTTTTTATACCTAATAAATCGGTAAAAATCTGTCTAATCCGTAAAATCTGTGGTCTAATATTCTACCTCATACCCAAAAACTACAACTTACTATACATCTGCACTTTACCATCCATCTCGGCGGTTACTTCCAACAGCACTCTTCCTTTTTTGCCCCCGTTGTAATCAAAAAGTTTATCGCCCGCATCCATTACAATCGTGGTAACAATGTTTTTTTGTAATCGGTATGAGCTATTACCACCGCCATTATAAACCGTTACTTCATCATCAGTATCGTTTTTGATTTTAATTTTGACGTTTCCGCCCACCA
>JAYUIP010000688.1:0-13985 GCA_043765945.1 Arcicella sp. | reverse complement strand
CCACATTTGCCAAGCCATTGTAGTCAACTCGCCAATTAGGCAGAGGAATATTAACAAAAGGAGAAAAACCCACTTTATCTGGTGATACGCCACTATATGCCGCAAAAAACGCTGGAATCAACACATCTTGAGAATTCAAATCGTACTGTCCTTTAAGATTTTCATCCTTATTTTTAGCATTTAATCTATCCAACATAATTTTTCTGTAACCTCTAAAACGATTAAAAATCACAGAATTATCATCGGGTGAATTACTGTCAAATGCTGTCAAGAACGACAAAAACGACATACTATAATTTCCTGAACGAACTGGGCTAAAACTTTTGAAACCTGTCTGTAAACTATCTTGACGGTATAACTCTTGATAATTATCAGAACGACTCCATCGACCTTCTAATTGAATTTTAAAATCTCTGAAAGGTTCAATAGCAGTTCTGTACGTTAAATTTTGAGTTCTAACTTGTAAAAAAGGAATGTTCAAAACACTACTTTTCGTGAGCCAACCGTTCTCAGAAGCTCTGAAACGAATGTTTGGATCTTGACTACCTGTGATAAAACCGATTCCAGGGGCAGAATTAATACTGTTCATACCTAAGATTCCAGGGGTTGGCAAAAATCCTGAAAGAGAGGTTGATTCGTCAATATTATAATTCACTTGAATTCCCCGAATTGCCATTAATAAGCGAGTTACGCTTCTTACGAAACTGGGTTGTGGTTTAATAATATCCTCATCATCTCCAGGATTTCGAGCCACGTTTTTGCGTTCAACTCTTGGTTGATTTGCTAACCTTAAAGCTCTAATTCTATTGTATAATGAAACGAAGTCTATCTTTCCACTAATCCCTCTATTCCGTGTATTTTTGATAATATTTCCGAATAAAAAACCTCTATCATCATCCAAGTTTCGAGTGTCTCCATCTCTAATTTCGTAAGAATTAGCAAAATAGGTATATCCAAAACGATGGCTATAATCGGCTGACATCCAGTCTGTTAAAGGTGATTTATTTAACGGTAAACGCCAAACTGCATTCACCTGTTGGTCAAATCCTTTGGTTCTTCCAAAACGGCGTAAATTTCTGGTAACGGAATCTTTATCTGCTTGGGTTTCTAATCCTCCAAAAGGTTCATCAATGATGGCATTTGCCGTTGCGGCATACCCCACAACCACGCTTTTTGTTAGGTTCCAATTAAGATTATAAGCACGATTAAACAGCCAATATTTTTCAAAAAGTGGAGGCACTCCAACCGTAGTTAATTTTGGCGTTCCATTTCCTTGCGAAGCGGTTGGGTCAATATTTCTTAGTTGCGTTTTGATAAAACTTCTATCCATATCCGCCCTCAAGATGACAGAATTTGGTAGTGGTGTAAAGTTAAAATCCTTCACCCAACGCAACAGCGGGTGATTTGACTTCATTTTCTTGAATGGTTCAATTGCTTTTGGATTACCTGTGAAAGAGTAAGTCAAGCCTCCTTTATACTGTGTTTGTTTATATTCGTCAATTAAAGTATTGGTACGAGTAAGTTCAGAATAGGCGTACGTTGCCGTGAAATTCTCAATATCCCAAGGGCGAGAAACCGTATTTTGACCCGTTTTTACCTTTCGAACATTGGTCAAATTTATTCCTTTTCTTTCAGTATTGTCCTGCGCACTTCTCTTGTAATCTTCACGGTCAGCTTCACTTCCATTCAAATTTGCCAGTGAACTATCCAAAGGAACATCTGGATCAAGAGGGTTGAATCTTGGGGCAATATTCTTGCGGTCATAGGTTACATACAAAGGAATTTTAATACCCCACTTTTCTGGCAAAAGCTTGTCCACGTTGATATTAGCGGCAATTCCATATTCCAAAGTGGTTTCTCTGGCTCGTTCAGAAATCTTAGATTGCACGCCCCCAAAACCATAATTTCTGAAGGAACCATTCACCGTAACATTGGCAAAATCAGCTAATTTCAAACTCAATTTTCCTATGGCAGCTTGCCCAGAAGTTTGTTCAAATCCCGAAGCACGAAGTTCATTTACCCAAATACAAAAAGTTCTATCTTGACTACCCGCCGATAAGGGATTTCTAACCCCAATCATGGTATTCAAAACTGTACTCAAATCTGGACGACCCACTACTGAAATGATGTATTTACGTCCATTATAAAATATAGAATCCGAATAAGATTCCGTAATTTTTCGATTTAGTCTATCTCTTTTTAATTTAACACTTTTCAAGGCATCAAATGGAATGTCAATTTCATTAGCAACATTCCAAACTTGTTCTGGTGTATTAGCCGTATAATCTGTTCTTACTAAGCCTTGCGTTTCTATCTCATAATAATTTTCTGTTAAATCAGTACCAAAACGAATGAAAGCCTTTACTTTTCCATCAACGGATGGGTCTGGGCTATTCATACTAATAAACATTTTCAAGTTTTTATAATTGATAAAATCTGTCAAAGTGTTCTTAAAAGCACCTCTTGAATCTCCAGCTCTGAGATTATCCACGCACAAACTCATTGATTGCTCATTTAATGGAGCATTATTTATGGTTGTAATGTCTCTATCACGCTCAAACCCTGGTGGAACTAAATATCCAACCGATTGTCCAGTTTTGGCGGTTCCTTCAAGCACTCCGTTTTCTTCAAAATTTACAGCTGATACCCTAAAATTAGCATCATAAGGTTCAGGAACATTTTGTAAACCTCTTGGCGTTAAATCGCCCGTAAATTTACGATATTGAAAACCTGCCAATTGAAATGCTGCAAAACGGCAAACCACTGGCTGTTCCCAATCGGTCAAAAAGGTCCGTATAAACCGCATACTCTTCAAACCATTGATTCCCCCAACGGCTTTGGTTGGTGAACGTAATGGAATTCTAAAAAGATACCACTCAACGCCATTTTCAAGAACTTTATCAACTATATAATTTTGACCAACCTTTAATTTATCCTGTTTGATATCAATTTCATATTGGTAATAAGCCTCTGTGTCGTTTACAGTATTATCCTGATTCAAATCTTCACGATCAGGTTGTTGTGTATTTGTTTCAGTATTCCCCAAATTATTGTTGGAAGCAGTAGAATTAGTCGTAGGAGAATTGTCCTCCAAACCCATATAATCCTTGTAACGAACAATCAAACTGGAAACATTATTAAATTTAGCGGCTAAATATCCATTATAGTCATCACCAGATGGATCATCTAAAATTGCTTGTCGGGCTGTTGCATTGGTAACAACTCCACTAATTCTGTCAAGATATGGTTTAAAGAAACGTTTCTCGTCGTAAGTATCATTTTCTAAGGGAGTTACGTTTGCCAAACCATCTAAACCAACGTCTTGGGCAGTTCTTGATTCTTCACTTCCCGTTGAAAAAGCATTGGTTACAAATTGTTGCGTTGGGGCGATTCCCCAGATAGTTTCTTCAATATTTTGTCTTTCATTAGGTACACCTTCTTTCACTTTTTTACCCGCAGGAATACCATTTTCAAAGTTTGAGAATCCGTCTGGGACAAAATCTTCCGAAACATCACCAATGTTGAAAATCAATTTTCCACCCGTTGCGTTTCTTCTTGCACTATTTTGTCGGTCAATATTCAAATCACCTGTTGCTCTCACAACTCCATTTTCGCCTTGAATTAAAGGATTCATCATCCAAAATTCTAAGGTTTCGATGTTGGCATTATCAAAATCAGTATCGGAAGTAATGGCACGAGTGATTGCACCAAAGTTTTGTCTGGCATTTTTGAGTGAACCGTCTAAATTTAAGTCAGTATTGTAGTTGTAAATACCTCTTTCGTTCGGAAAATATGAAATATCTAAAACACTAATGGGCAAATTTGTTACACCCGCAATACCAGTATTTTTTCTATTAGGAAACAATGCATCAATAGTTACCGCACGTTCATAGGCATATTTCCCTGATTCCTCTGGATTAACACCCAAAACGTCTAAACTACTCCCATTTCCAACGCCATACAAACTAAAATCTGCGACATAAGCTGAAATTTTTGCTCTTTTAAAACCTCTTTCCAGACTTCTTGGAGCACCTTGTGGGAACATTTGAGGTGTTGAACCTGGTCGCCAAGCTATGGCATTATTATTTAAACTAAAAATATTTCTGGCAGCTTCAAAATCATCAATGAAAGCATTGTTTTGAACTTCACTATTCACGGCAGGAATTAATTGGGCAAATTCTCCAGCAAAATCAAAAGCAGAAGTTTCCTTCGTTGAAATCAAAGGAAGTGCATCAATCATACGAGTTAGGAAATTTGATTTTTGCTGAATGGCAGCATCAAATCCAAAAATGGTATTGCTTACGGGTTCATTACCCATTTGCACACGACGCAAATACCCAGGAGGACTTTCGTTCATGTGCTGAATTGTTCCGCCCAGATGTAGATTTTGACCAACGGTGTAATCTAAATGTGCTCCAACGAGTGTACGAATTTGATTGTTAAATAAATCAGGTTTTTCATAACAAACTTTAATTTCACGTCCTGAATTTGAAACTCCTGCATTCAAAATACGAACTCTACCAGATTGAGGCTCAACGATATAGTCAGTTCCAGGTGATAATGGAACGCCTCCTGCTGTGACTGTAACCGATTTCCCATCAACGCCAAAAGGCAAAGAAACATCACCCCCAACGCCCGACTGAAAACTTCCTTTTAAGAAAAATTTATCTTTCCCTGTCAATTGGATTGCATCGGTTTGCGTTGCTGTATAAAGTTTGTCAAATACATATTTATCTATTAAACCAATTTCATCAGGATTGAACTGGGCTCTCAAAGATTTGCCAAAAGGTTCGAGTACAGGGAAAATAATTTTACCATTTTTACTATCTACCGTAACACCTTCAACGTAATCAAAATTACCATCTACTTGTGGGTCATTATTTTGATTAAGTTTATCTAAACCCATTACTCTCAACAATGGCGTTTCCTTTAATCTTAGATTACGCTCTCTATCAACAATCTTTTCTCCTTCTTGCAAATTTGGATTGTCAATACCCGTCTGATCGTCTTTATAAATCACTCTGAATTGAAATCCTTGGCGTGTAAGTTGTTGAGCATTAAGTGAATATATATTTTTCATCATCAAATTCCACATCGGATGATCTAAGGTATTTCTGATGGTTGATGATTTTAATAATTTCAAAAACAATACTTTATTATCTTCTAAACTCTGGTAATCTTCGGTTAATTCTCCAACTTGATGACGCTGTCCGTCTTTTGTATATTCATAAGAAACTGCTAAAACTTCATCATTTCTTAACGGAGTAATCAAAGAAATATATCCCAATTCGGGTTGAAATCGGTATTCTCTATCTGATAATCTTTTTGCTCCACGAAGCAAGTCAAAATCGGTTCCTCTTCTCAAATTAAAATTAGTTTCCAAACGAATAGAAGTTTCATTTGCTCTTCTTAAGATGGTTGAATCGGCTCTAAGATTTTGAAATAATTGATTATTAAGATTATCTACGGGGCTATTGGCATTTTTTGCTCCTCTTGGTTGAGTATTTGGATTTGATTTATTGAAAGGACTACCTTCACCCAAATCAGAAAAAGCCACTAAGTTTCTTAGTGTTTCTGTATTTTGAGTTCGATTAGTTACATAAACCTCAAGACGTGTAATGGTTACACCCGAAGTAATCATCGGAAGATTTCTAAGTGATTTTTCGTAATTATCTCTAAAATATTGAGCGAGGAAAAAGTGACGATTTTCATCGTATAAACTCCCCTTGATTTCAAAATTTTTGCCTTGTGAACCACCTCTAAGTGTGATACAATCTTGTTTTGAGCGTTGTTGAGCAGCTACAGCAGTGATATCTAAATTTCCAAAACGCATTAAAGTTTTAATACCAAACAAATTCTGCACGCCTGGAATTAATTGACTATTCAACTGCCAAGAGGTGTTTCCAACTTCAACATTTTGTAAAATATCTTCCTCATTTGTTCTCCAATTAAGTTTTAATTGATTCTGAAAATTAAAACTTGCTTTTGTATCAAAATTTGTATTGATGTTTAGTTTATCACCGATTTTTCCTTGAAAATTTATTTGGGCTTGTTCATTAAAACTTAAATTACTGATTCGCCTTAATTCAACTGGAATAGTAGGAATATCATTAAACTGAGTCAAATAGCCAATATCTAATAATATATTTCCATTTGGTTTAAAGTCAATTTTTGAGCCTCCAAAAATACGGTCAATGGCGGGTGGTAATTCAATTTTTGGCAAAAGCCCTCTCCCACTTGATTCATCTTTCCCATCCTGTGAAGCCGCAAATTTCTTCCAATAATCACGCATAAAACGGTCTTCTTGACGATTATTGAAATCTTGAATCGTCATTCTTTCCGCAGGTCTAAAGTTATCATTTCCCTTTAAATCTTTAGTTTTTTCATACACAGAAATCTTCCCCGCCGAGTCTAATTTAAACTCGGTGCTGATATTTTTAGGATCTTTAATAATGAATGGGGAAGTAGAAGTTTTTTCCGAAAACTTATTGGCATAACGATCTTTCAACTTAAATTTAGGACGTTTACCTGATTTTTTAACGGTATCAGCTTTTGAAGACGGAAAGAGATTTTTACGGATGTTGTACTTAAAAACAACATCATGCAAGGGAGAAACCCACGCAAGCGATGCAAAAACCGAAAAAACAAGAAATCCAGAGATTATGTAAAACTTTTTATATTGCACAGTTTTAGCTTAGTAAATTACAAAAACATAGTTCACGAGTTAAAGAAACAAAATATAAAATTTAATGTCCTGTGATGTGTCCTGTGTTCTTTGGTGGTTGTTAAATATCAAAGAGTTAGAGGTTAGTTTATTAGTGTTATCTACTCTGAAACGTCTAAAACCCTGCCAATATTATAAAAGCATTAGAAAATTTAGGGATTGAGGAATTAGAGATTGGGGAAATAGGGATTAGGTAATTACCCAATAACTAATTCACCAATAAATAATAACCTAAAACTATCGCAATGCCAATTTTATCAACTGCTCAACCGTTACATCATCACCTTCTTTTTTCAAAATAGCCTCTAAACTCTTCTCCGCCACGTTTTTAGGAATTCCCAAGGTTACTAAGGCAGCTAAAGCTTCATTTTTAACTTTGGCATTTGAAACGCCAAAAATAGTAGTCGCTGTTGAAGTTCCACCCAACATATTTTCTTTGCGTAATTTGTCTTTTAATTCAATAATAGCTCGCTGTGCAGTTTTGACTCCAATGCCTTTAATACTTTGAATTGTTTTAACATCTTCGTGCATCAAAGCATGACGAATTTCTCCCGATGAAAGTGACGAAAGCATCACCAAAGCCGTGCTTGGACCAATACCCGAAACGCTCAACAAATCCAAGAAAAGCATTTTTTCATCAATTTCTTTAAACCCGAAAAGCGTGTGAGAATCCTCTTTGATGCTAAGATAAGTAAAGAGTTTACAACGCTCGGTGCCGTCTTGCAAAGCAGCATAAGTTTGTAAAGATATTTTCATTTCGTAACCTACGCCATTTACGTCAATAATCACGTAAGCAGGATCTTTGTAAGTTAATTTTCCGTCAATGTATGCAATCATAATTTTGATTATGTATGAACGTAAGCCCTGTTTTTAATTATGAATGTTCGGAGCTTATTTGTCTGAATTTGGATTCATCAGACTTGTGGATTTTATGGAATAAAACTCTACAAAAATCTACAAATCTGACGAATCCAAATTCTGACAAAATCTTTTTAACAATCATAATTTTGAATCCAGCCTACGTTAGTATTTTAAACAAATAAAAAGTCCACATAACCAAAAGGTTGTGCGGACTTTATTTTAGCGATCTTAAATCAAGAAACTTTAATTTTCATTCCAGCTTTCACCACATTTCCTTTTATTCCATTCAATTTCTTCAATTTATCAATGGATATTCCACCGTAACGTTGTGAAATATTCCATAAAGTGTCACCGTTTTGAACACTGTAAAATTTCGTCTTTCCTTTCTTAACTGCTTCTTTTTCACGGGCATTACTGCGAGCATATCTAACCTGACTCGTTACCGCTTTCTCTTTCAAAATCACTAATTTTTGACCAGGTTGAATCGTTGATTTCTGTAAATGATTCCATACCTTTAAATCATAAAGTTCTACCTCAAATTTCTCCGCTATTTCCGTCAAATTATCTTTTTTACGAACAACATAATATTGTTTTTTGGGCTTTTTGTTAATTACCACATCTTCAATATCATCTTCAATAATCTCTTGTTCAACAACCATTCTTGGTTCTGAATTTGATACTACCAATGTGGATGCTGCCATCACAGGCGTTGTAATAATAATTGATTTTTCATCGTTGTTTGTGGAATTACTGGCATAAACTTCAGCAGGTTGTGCTGGCATTTCAACAAAAATTGGTGCAAGTTTTGTGGCAGAATCAAGAATTGACTGACGATTTGCCTTGAAAAAAGCAATATCACTTTTAGGTAATCGTAAAGCAAAATTACGAGTGTAACTCGGTAAAATATGGGTAAGAATTTGTGGATTTAATTTCTGAATATCTTCCAAACTAATCGAACTCAAACTCGCCAATTTATCTAAATCTAAATAAGAATTCACGTGAATTGTATCGTTTGCAATGGCTGTTTCAATGTTTTCAGGAAAAATATCGTGCGAATCTGCGTGGTTAATCATGTATAGCATTCCTATGTATTGAGGCACATATCCACGGGTTTCACGAGGTAAACAATCATAAATTGCCCAAAAAGTTTGTCCACCATTACATCTACGAATCGCACGACGAACATTGCCTGGACCTGTGTTATAAGCCGCTAAAACCAATTGCCAATCTCCAAAGATTCTGTACAATTGTTTCATATACTTGCAAGCCGCCTCAGTTGCCATTTCTGGGTCGAAACGCTCGTCCACATATTCATCAATTCTTAGTCCAAAATCAATCCGAGCTGTTTTTGGCATAAATTGCCATAATCCACCCGCACCCGCACGAGAAATTACCTTTGGGTTTAAACCTGATTCAATCAATGACAAATATTTCAATTCATCGGGTAAACCATATTTTTTCAAATATTTCTCATAAATAGGGAAATAAACGCCTTTACGTTCCAACATAGTCTTCGTAAATGAAGGCTTGCGATAAGCAAAATATTCCACAAATTGATGAATTGTGGCGTTATACGTCAGGGGGATTTCTCGTTGCAAAGCCTGTAAACGAGGCTGAACGATGGCAGGATCAATCAACCACGTTTGCTCCAAAACAATGGGTGCTGGCGTTGTAACGATGATTGAATCAGTTGAAACTGGCGATTCTGTACTACCAGTAACTTGAGCATTGATTGCAAAACCCGTCAATAACAGGGAGCTAACAACGCAGGACTTGATGGTGGCGAATAACATAAAGTAAGGGGTTAATTAACTGTAAGTTAAGTGGTTAATTAGTTTCGTAAGGATTAAACAAAATTATGAAAATATAACCAAAAAATCTAACCTTTATTATATCGAACGGAAAGTTTTAGGTTTTTTTAACCGCAAGGACGCAAGAAAAAATAAAAGGTAAATAAGTTATAGATAATAAATCAAAATCGGTTCCTAAAACCTTGCGTCTTAGCGGTTATTTAAACTTCAATACTCTTCGCAAAAGCCAACAATTCAACTTCCTTAAAAGCCCCAGCCATTATTTGAAACCCAATCGGTAATCCATCATTATCAAACCCATTTGGAATTGAAATCGCAGGTAATCCCACAACATTTGCTTGAACAGTGAACAAATCTCCCAAATACATTTGGATGGGATCAGCAGTTTTTTCTCCTAATTTGTAGGCAGTGGTTGGCGTGGTTGGACAGACGATAAAATCATAAGTTTCTAATAATTTATCGGTGTAATCTTTGATTAATCGTCTGACTTTCTGGGCTTTTGTGTAATAAGCATCATAATAATTGGCACTCAAAACGAAAGTTCCCAACATGATTCTTTTCTTAGTTTCCTTGCCAAAACCTTCAAAACGAGTTTTTTTATACAACAACATCAAGTCGGTTGCTTCGGAACTTCGATGTCCAAATTTTACGCCGTCAAAACGATTAAGATTTGAACTTGCTTCTGCGGTTGTCAGGATATAATAAGTGGGTAAAAACGCTTTAATCAAAGGAAAATCAACCGCCTCAACTTCATGACCTTGCGATACCAAATATTCTAATTTTGATAATGTTTGGACTTTCACTTCTGCTTGCATTCCATCACTTTCCACGGCATCCTTTAAATAACCGATTTTATACTTTTTCTTTTCAGCATCAAATTTTGAATAATCTTCAACAGGCAAATGTGAGACTGTACTATCCTGTTCATCTTTTCCTGCAATGACTTCCAACAAAAGGGCAGCATCTTCAACGGTTTTTGTGATGGGTCCGATACAGTCGAATGATGAGGCATAAGCTATTAACCCCCATCGTGAAACCCGTGAATAAGTGGGTTTCAAGCCAACTAAGCCACAAAATCCTGCGGGCATACGCACAGAACCACCCGTGTCCGTTCCCAAAGATGCAAAGCACATATCCGCTTGAACTGCCACCGCCGAACCACCCGAAGAACCTCCCGCCACCCGATTTTCGCCAATTTCGTTCAAGCAAGGTCCAAAGGCAGAATTTTCATTGGTTGAACCCATGCCAAATTCATCACAATTTTGTCGCCCAATAATAATCGCATCCTCATCCAAAACTCGCTGGACTGCAGTTGCATTAAATTGAGACTCAAAACCATTTAAAATCTTACTTCCTGCCTGAGAAAGATGGTCTTTGTGACAAAGCAAATCTTTGATTCCTAAGACCATACCCGCTAATTTACCCGCCGTATTATTTTTAACTTTTGAATCAATTTTATCCGCTTTTAATAAAGATTCTTCCTCAAAAACCGAAAGAAAAGCATTGAGTCTATCATTCTTTTCTTTGATATTTTTGAGGTAAAATTCTACTAATTGACGGCAAGTAATTTTTCCTGCGTAAAGGTCAGTTTGGATGGATTTTAATATGGTATATTTCATGAAGTTAAAATATCTTGCCACAAAGACACAAAGTTTATATTTTCTTCTTAGTGTCTTCGTGGCAAAAGCTAAGTATTTATAAAAAACAAAAGCATAGTCAAGACGAAATTATCATCTTGACTATGCTTTAATTAGAATTTATAAAAATTATTTTTTTACAGGTTCGTCCTCTAAACCTTTTGAAATCTGGTCTGTAACGTCCTTTTGGGCTTCTTTGAATTCCTTCATGCCCTTTCCTAAGCCTTTCATTAGTTCTGGTAATTTTTTACCACCAAAGAATAACAAAATAGCTAAACCGACTAAAATTAGTTCTGGAGCTCCCATGTTGAATATTAAATAAATTGAATTAAGTTCCATGTGTTTGAGTATTTAATTTTCGTAAAGATACGACTTTATGAATTATGAGTTATAAATTATGAACTATAAATTACCGAAAAATATTATTCCACAGCGTCAAAGTGAGAAGCGTTTTGAATGAAAATACTACTTAAATTTTCCTTGTTCCCATGCTTCAAAGTTTTGGAAATCTTCACTTAATGAAGAGAATAACCACATCGTTAATGCCAAATCATCCGCTAAACCAACAAAAGGTAAAAAATCAGGAATAACGTCAATTGGTGAAATGAAATAGATTAAAACCGCAATAATTTTTACGATGGAAGCCCAAGGTATAATTTTATACTCTCCTATGAAATATGCCTTTACCATTCTACTTAACGTGGTTACTTTCTCTAATAAAATCTGCCCAGTTCCTTTATTCTGATTACCAGCCGAATCTTTTGCCTTTGTTAAAGCCTGTCTGAGTAACTCAAAAATGGCTAATCCTCCACCTGCATATTTTCCAGCCCTTCGAGTGGCAGTCTTAAAAAATATTGACTTTAAAATCCTTGTTACTAAATCTTGTTTGTTCATTATTTGATAGAATTTAGGGCTTATGGTTTAACCTACGTTGAATTTTGATTTACAGATTTTAAAAAAATGTTTTTGTTTCGTAACAAACTCACTTGATATTTCAATTTACCAACATTTCTTTATGTATTTCCCATAAATACCTAAAAAAATGTTTACTGAATTTACAAATGACTTACTTTTGTGTCAATAATTAAACGTATTTCATTAAAAATAAATTCAATTTCAATTATGTCAAAAATAACTGTTGTAGGTGCAGGGGCTGTTGGAGCTACTACTGCTGATAATATCGTTAGAAAAGAATTAGCTGACGAAGTAGTAATCCTTGATATTAGAGAAGGTTTTGCCGAAGGAAAAGCCTTGGATATGTTCCAAACTGCCGCTATTTTAGGTTGGGATACTACTTTTACGGGTGTAACAAATGATTATTCAAAAACGGCAAATTCTGACGTGGTTGTGATTACTTCTGGACTTCCACGTAAGCCAGGTATGACTCGTGAAGAACTCATTGGTGTTAATGCAGGAATCGTGAAAAGTGTGGTTGAAAATATCCTAAAATATTCTCCTGATGCCATTTTTGTGATTGTGTCTAATCCAATGGACACCATGACGTATTTAGCTCTAAAAGCGTCTGGATTACCTAAAAACCGTATTATTGGTATGGGTGGTGCTTTGGACTCAGCCCGTTTCAAGTGTTATTTGTCTTTGGCAATGAATGTTTCTCCCAACGATTTGCACGCAACGGTCGTGGGTGGTCACGGAGATACAACTATGATTCCTTTGACCCGTTTAGCAACTTGGAATGGTACGCCAGTTGCGGATTATTTAGATGCTGACACCTTGAAGAAAGTAGCGGCTGATACAATGGTTGGCGGTGCAACTTTGACTGGATTATTGGGAACTTCAGCATGGTATGCCCCTGGTGCGGCAAGTATGGCAGTGGTTGAATCAATCATTCGTGATGAGAAAAGAGTAATTCCTTGTTCAGTGTATTTGGAAGGAGAATATGGTCAATCTGACATCTGTATGGGCGTTCCTGTGGTTTTGGGAAGAACTGGATGGGAGAAAATTATTGACTACAAATTAAATGATGAAGAGCAAGCAGCTTTCGCAAAATCAGCAGTTGCCGTGAGAAATATGAATGAGGTGTTATCAACATTATCATTGTAGTTGTGATTTTGTGAGTTGTGATTTTCCTTCGACAAAATCACAACTCACAAATCATTAAATCATAACTAATTAGTTGCCGCATCAATTCGAGTAATGAAATAATCCGTATCTCCCATCCAAAAAAACTTCAAATAGCGTTGTTCGTAATGTAACTTTACCCGTTTTCCAGTAGTCATTGCATCCGCCATTTGTTTCTCTAACTCGTCATTTCCTCCTGCAATGGTGAATGCCCAAAGATTGTTCGACATATTCCCAACTTGTCCCTGAGCACCAACGTTTAATTCTCCTTCCGTAGTTTTAATTACGTATCCCTTCGTTGATAATTTTGAGACGACTCCTGCTCTGTCTCCCTCAGAATAGGGAAATTGCGTTAAAATAAAAGTAATTGCCAAACCGATTAGGACAAAGATTAAAAGTCCGATAAATAGTCGTCTAAAAAAGCCCATGGTTGATTTTTTTGCTGAATTTAGTTGGTCGTTAAAAGCCATTGTTTTGTTGTTAGTTATTGGTTATTTGTTACTGGTTAATAGCTTCAAATAACTTAATTTGAGATAATTTAAAAAAATATTTTGATAAATTGCTTTTAAGTTAAATGGCTACTAATAACTATTTACTAATAACCAGTAACTATCTATAATTCATCCGATTTGCCTTCCAAGAACTCTCTTGTAAAGCAACACCAACCGTTGATGCGGTCGAATTTAAGGTTTTTTTATGATTTAATAAATGACTTGCCAAAATTGCAGCAATCATTTCTTCGTCCTTATTTTCCGTTTCATCCAATTTTTCGGGGGTAAAATAAAGCCCAATAAATCGTGTATCAAAATTTCCAGAAATAAAAGCCTCATGCTTCATCACGAATTTACAGAATTGTAAGGTCGTCTCAATACC
>JAYUIP010000687.1:0-1639 GCA_043765945.1 Arcicella sp. | reverse complement strand
CAATTCCAGGGGCAGAATTCGTAACAGGTAGTACACGCATGAAGTCAGGAACGGCTCAGAAATTGATTTTAAACATGATTTCTACTTCCGTAATGATTCAATTGGGCAAAGTTCGAGGTAACAGAATGGTTGATATGCAGTTGAGTAACAACAAGTTAGTGGTTCGTGCCGAGAATATGGTGATGGAAGAATTGGGTATTGAAAGAGAAGAAGCCGAAGAACTTTTGCAAAAGCATGGGAGTGTGAGGGATTCAGTAGATGCTTATCGTAGTAAGTTTTAAGTTATAATTTGTTAAGTTATTGAGTTTACTTTGCCCGCTTTTGATAACTTAAAAATTAGCAATTTAACAACTTAGAATGCTTTAACAAAACATTAACACAGAACGTTAAAATAAGCATAACTCAATTCCGTTTTAACGAAAAAGGATAAAAAAAGATTAGGTAACAGTATTAAAATGGTTACTTTGTCTTTCACAATAAATTTAGTTTCCAGAAAATCAATTTTGTTTTCCCATGAAAAAGTTACTATTCAGTTCGATGTTGCTCGCAGGATTAGCCATGAATGCCCAAGCACAAGATTTTCCAGACGATATCAAACCATTGATGTCAAAATACACTTGTACGGCTTGTCATAAAGTTGAAACCAGATTAGTGGGTCCAGCTTATACAGAAATAGCAAAAAGAAAATACACAACCGCAAGAATTCTTGAATTGATTGCCGTTCCAAAACCCTCAAATTGGCCTGGTTATCCACCAATGGCAGCCTTGAAAGTGCCTGCAGAAGATGCAACTAAAATTGCAGAATGGATTACTTCATTAGCCCCAAAGAAGAAAGCGAAAGCCAAAAAGGCTTAGTGAATGATATTTTAGTATGGAAACTCCCCATAAGACTTTGTTTCGTGGGGAGTTTTTTATTTTGAAAAATTTATTCACAACCCCTTGATTATCAATAAAAATCCGTAATTTTGCAGGCTAATTTGAAACCATTTATCACTCAAATCAGTTTATTCAGTATCCGTTTCCGAAACACGCACTTTTTTTCGTAGGAAAGTCGCAAAGGGGATCGAATCACTCACTTCTACGAGGCTTCATTTTTTGGGCGTTTTTTGCCCCATTTTTTTTAGGATTTAGGCAATAGGATTTAGGCAATGGATTTCGGTTTGAAAAAACTAATCTCTATCACCCAACCCCTGTCCCCTAAACAATCAACTTCAAAACAGTAAAAAGCCTTGACACAGATGACAGCAACAGGCAGAATTAGTTTTGCCAAAGTCAAAAACTTACTGAAATATCCTGATTTTTTGGATATTCAAGTAAAATCGTTTCAGGATTTCTTCCAGTTGGAAACCGCAGCCGAAAGTCGTACAGATGAAGGTTTATTTAAAGTATTTGCCGAGAATTTCCCCATTGCGGATTCTCGTGAAAACTTTATCCTTCACTTTATTGACTATTCTGTGGATCCTCCGAAATACTCAGTTGATGAGTGTATCGACCGTGGATTGACGTACTCAGTGCCTTTAAAAGCCAAGTTACGTCTTATCTGTAATGATACCGACAATGAGGATTTTGAGACCATCGAACAGGAAGTATTCTTGGGAAACATTCCATACATGACCAACCGTGGTTCGTTCGTAATCAA
>JAYUIP010000686.1:0-1641 GCA_043765945.1 Arcicella sp. | reverse complement strand
TAAAAGCGGCACGAGCCTTTTCGATTTCTTCTGCACCTGCTTTTTGAGCATCTGCTTTTGCTTGGGAAATCATCGAATTTGCTGCTTCTTTGGCTTCTTTCAAAACTCTATCACGTTCTGCACGAGCTTCTGCGATAAGTTGTTCGTTGCCTGCTTTTAAATCCGTCATTTCTTGGCGAGTCTTTGCGGCTAATGAAAGAGCATCATCAATTGATTGCTCACGCTCATTAAGAGCATCCATAATGGGTTTCCAAGCAAATTTTGTTAAACCAAAATACAAAAGGGCAAAAATAACGACTGCCCAGAATATCAGACCAAGATTTGGTTCTAAGATGGAAGAAGCTAATATCATTTTTTTAATTCGTTAATTTGAAAATTTGAAGATTTGAAGAGAGATGCTAATTAATTTTAAATTAGCGTATTTTCGAATTTTCAAATTATGTTTGATGCTTTTAAAAATCAGCATACTTGCCTAATGCGATGTATGCTGATTGTGATGTTTTTAATTAATCATCTTAAAATTAAATACTTACGAGACTATTTCTGAGTAATTATTTTCCTTCCGAATGATGATGATTAATAACTGTTGATAATTACGCTTTTGTAGTTACCAACAAACAGATTACTGCTGCAAAAAGAGCAACCGCCTCAACGAAGGCTGCAACGATTAACATAGCTCCTTGAATTTTTCCAGATGCTTCTGGTTGACGAGCGATTGCATCCATTGCTGAACCACCGATTCTACCGATACCAACACCTGCACCAATTGCTGCTAAACCAGCACCCATACCTGCAAGACCTAATGCTTGTGAAACTTCTAATAACATTGACATGATTGTAATTATTTATTGTTAATTAATTTGAAAATTCTTAATGATGTGCCTCTTCCACAGCCGCTCCAATATAGGTTGAGGTCAACACGGTAAAGATATAAGCCTGTAAGAACGCTACCAAAATCTCAATCAAATTCATGAAAAGTGAAAATGGCACTGCAATGGCAGCTACTCCAAGACTTTTGAAGATGAAAATCAAAGCAATCAGACTTAGAAGGATTAAGTGACCCGCTGTGATATTGGCAAAAAGACGAATCATCAAGGAGATTGGTTTCATGAAGACACCGATAATTTCTACGGGAGTCAATAAAATCAGTAACCATTTTGGAACGCCTGGCATGGCAAAAATGTGTCCCCAATAAGTGCTTCTGCCATTCAAGTTTGTAACGAAAAAAGCAATCGTTGCCAATACTAATGTTACGGCAATGTTTCCAGTAACGTTGGCACTTCCTGGAAGAAGGCCTAAGATATTATTGAAAAGAATAAAAAAGAAAACTGTAAGTAAGTAGGGAAGAAAACGTCTGTAATGCTTCTCGCCAATATTCGTTTTCGCCACTTCGTCACGAATAAAGACGATGATTGGTTCAAAAAACGATTGTAACCCTTTCGGTGCTTTTCCAGCACGTTGCTTGTACGATTTTGCGATGGTAAAGAAAATAGACACTAAAAGAATAAAGCTAATGAACAAGGAAGCCACATTTTTAGTAATTGACAAATCCAAAACGAACGAAGCATCCTCCGCAACGATTTTACCTTCCTCTAATTTTAGACCTTCATAGGTGGCAGTATTTTCGTGGTGTTCGTCTTT
>JAYUIP010000685.1:0-1642 GCA_043765945.1 Arcicella sp. | reverse complement strand
ACGTTATCGAAGGTCCTTTGATGGACGGTATGAACGTGGTGGGTGATTTGTTTGGGGAAGGAAAAATGTTCTTGCCACAAGTAGTAAAATCGGCAAGGGTGATGAAAAAAGCCGTTGCTTATTTATTGCCATATATTGAGGCAGAGAAACTAAAAAACAGCCCCCCAACCCCCAAAGGGGGAGTTAAGACAACGCAAGAATGGGAAACCGCTGACCCTGCATTGTATAGTTTATTAAAAGAATTTTCATTAAAAATGAGAAATCAACCAACGGAAGCAGAATCCATTTTATGGAATGCTTTAAGTGGTAAAAAGGTTGAAGGATATAAATTTAGAAGACAACATATAATTGGTCAGTATATTGCTGATTTTATATGTTTAAGAGAAAATTTAATCGTTGAAGTTGATGGTTCTATTCATCAATTACCTGAAAATATCGCTTCCGATGAAGAAAGAACAAATTGGCTTAATCATCAAGGATATAGAGTTATTCGTTTCAGTAATAATGATGTTCTAACAAATTTAGGAAGTGTTTTGGATAAGATTCTCCTCACACTCCAAACAGCTCCCCCTTCGGGGGCGGGGGGGGCATCTGGGGCTGGTAAAATCTTACTCGCAACCGTAAAAGGTGACGTTCATGACATCGGTAAAAACATCGTTGGCGTGGTTTTGGGCTGTAATAATTACGAAATTATTGATTTGGGCGTAATGGTTCAGACCGAAAAAATCCTTGCCGCCGCCCGTGAACACAATGTTGATATTATTGGGCTTTCGGGTTTGATTACGCCTTCGTTGGACGAAATGGTGGGGGTTGCCAAAGAAATGGAACGTCAAGGATTCACGATTCCTTTATTGATTGGTGGAGCGACAACTTCACGAATTCACACGGCTGTAAAGATTGACCCACATTATTCTGGACCCGTTATTCACGTCTTGGATGCTTCCAAAAGTGTGCCAGTGGCAGGTCGTTTGATGCAAAATGAGCAAACCCAAAAAGAGATTTATGACGAAATAAAAGCATCTTACGCCCAGTTGAGAATCGACCATGCGAGTCGTCAGAAAGATAAAAATTATGTGCCGATTGAAAAAGCTCGTTTGAATACCCCAAAAATTGATTGGAATAATTTTAAAGCCACCAAACCACAATTTTTAGGCAATAAATATTTTATGGATTATGATTTGGCGGAAATTGCGAAGTATATTGATTGGACTCCGTTCTTCTCTACTTGGCAATTATCGGGTAAATATCCTAAGATTTTTGACAATGAAATCGTTGGAGTGGAAGCCAAGAAATTATTTGATGATGCGAATGTTTTGTTAAAGGAAATCATTGATAATAAACTACTTACGGCTCGTGCAGTCGTTGGTTTTTATCCAGCCAATGCCGTTGGTGACGATATTATTTTGCACGAATTTGAGGAAATTACCAAAGAAATTCCTTGTGAAAAACACGGTGTTCATTTGAATACGAGTTACAATATTTTGAGTAATACTGCCGTTTCGGAAGATGGAGATTTGGTTACTTTAACGGATACGCAAACGGTTTTACATCACCTCCGTCAGCAAGGACAAAAAGCGGCTAATTTACCAAATTATTGTCTTTCAGATTTTATTGCTCCTGAGACTACGGGTAAAGACGATTA
>JAYUIP010000684.1:0-1645 GCA_043765945.1 Arcicella sp. | reverse complement strand
CTTTGCCCATAGTTTCAAAAATTTAACCGTATATTTTTGAAAACAAAATGACGAAACTTAATGTCCCAATTTTGACGTAACTCTAAGTCCAACAACAGGACTTGTAAATCTAAATCTTCAAATAATCATACTTTATTTACGAAAGAGGTCTAATGTATAATACAATTTTAGAAGATCTTTAAAAATTTTATTTGGTTTGTCTCGGAATAACAAAAGAAAATCCCGAAACTCGCTACGCACAAACAGTGGGATTACGTAAAGAGCTTACAGTTATTTGTATAACTAATTGATTATTAGTTATTTATAAAATTCAAACATCTTCTTAATTATATTGTCAACATTTATAAATCGTGTTAACCTATTTAGGCAAGCACACAAAATCTACCTTTGTCTAATCCTCCTGGATGATTCTCGAATCACGAGAGTTGATTTCATTAATATTTTGGGTTGCACCAACAATTCATCCGTATTCAATTGTTCAATCAATGCTTTTACTGCTAATTTCCCCATCTCAAAGGTAGGTTGGGCAACGCTACTCACTGTGGGACTAAGTAACTGCATGAGTGGTTCGTCATTAAATCCCACCAATCCCACCTCTTGAGGCATATTCAAACCCAATTCTCTGATGGCTTGAAAAGCACCCAATGCTAACCTATCACTCACGGCAAAAAAGGCATCTGGACGCATTATTGGATTCGGATGTTGTAGCATTTCTTTGGTGCTTTGGTAGGCAAAATCTCGGTCAAAATCGCCATGGATAACGAAAGATTCTTGAATTTCAATGCCTGATTGTTGCAGTGCATCTCGATAACCCAATTCTCGAGAGTTGCTTATTGACAAATTGACCCTTGCTCCAAGATAGGCAATTTTTTTATATCCCATTGATAATAAATGATTTACCGCTTGCTGGGCTCCATCATAATTGTCTAATAATACCTTGGGGGCATCAATATCAGAACAGTCTCGGTCAAAGAATATTAAGGGGGTATTTTTTTTGATAATCCTCTTAAAATGGTCAGTATTTTGGGTTTCACTGGATAATGAAACAATGAAACCGTCCACATGACTTTGAATTAATCGCTGTACGTTTGTAACCTCCCTTCCATACGATTCATTGGACTGACAAGCCACCACCGTGTAGCCCGCTTCTAAGGCGGCTTCATCCATGCCTTTCACAGCAGTAGAGAAAAAATAATCCATATTTGGCACTACTACACCAATTAAATTAGACTGTCTTTTCAGCAAACTGGTTGCCAACATATTGGGTTCGTAATCTATTTCTTTCGATAATTTTAAGACCGCATCACGAGTTTCCTGATTGACTTCGGGCATTCCCCGTAAGGCTCTCGAAACCGTTGAAATTGAAATGCCTAACTGCTGAGCGATGTCTTTTAAAGTGGGAGTATTACTTTTCATGAAATTGTATTATTTTAATATAATCAAATTAAACATTTTAAATTTATACATTTTAGCGTATCAAACCACAAATGGAAATGTTCTTCCTAAAAAGTAAAATTACAAGAATAATTGTAAATTAAATAATTTTTATACAATTATGCAAACCTTTCCGCAAAGGTTTGCATAACTTTTTGCATAATTTATTTTATAATTTTAATAATACGATTTTGAAACTGAAATATGATAA
>JAYUIP010000683.1:0-1649 GCA_043765945.1 Arcicella sp. | reverse complement strand
AAGCTCAAATGATTGAACAAATTGGCTTGATTCTGAAACAATTGATTGATTCTGAATTAGAGATTCAATTTATCATTACGGGTTCATCATCACTAACTGTTGCCGACAAAACGCAGGAACCGCTTACGGGCAGAAAATGGGAGTATTATTTATATCCCATAAGTTGTGCGGAAATGATGGATTATGAAGGAATTCCACAGTTTTTACAAAAGTATCAAAAGTATCTTATTTATGGAATGTATCCAGAAGTGCTTGTAAATCAACAAGATACGCAAGAAGTTTTATTTAATCTTGCCAGTAGCTATCTCTATAAAGACGTTTTGGCATTAGTGGGTATCAAGCGTCCACAATTGTTAGAAAAAATACTGAAAGCCTTAGCTTGGCAAGTTGGGAGTGAAGTTTCAATGAACGAATTAGCTAATTTAGTTTCGGCTGATGTGAAAACGGTGGATAATTACATATACCTTTTGGAACAAGTTTTCGTAGTGTATCGTCTGGGAACATTGAGCAGAAATGAACGCAATGAAATTAGTACAAAAAAGAAGATTTTTTTCTATGATAACGGTATTAGAAATGCTCTTATTGGCAATTTTAGCCCCATTGATGCCAGAAACGATATTGGTGCTTTGTGGGAAAATTTTTTAATGACAGAGCGGAAAAAATTGTTAGCTTATCATGGATTTTATGGACGTACTTATTTTTGGAGAAACAAGCAACAGGCAGAAATTGATTATGTTGAAGAAATTGATGGAAAAATATATGCCTTTGAATTCAAGTGGAATCCAAAGGCAAAAGTAAAATTTCCACAAGCATTCTTAGATGCTTATCAACCAGTGGAAACAAAGGTAATTAGCCAAGAAAATTTTTGGCAATGGTTAAGTCAATATCCGTATTAACGAATTATATTTTTAGCATTTTTCTAATATATTTACCCACAATATCAAACTCTAAATTAACCACATCTCCTACTTTTAAGGTATGAAAAATGGTGTTTTCGTAGGTATAAGGAATAATGGCTACTCTGAAATTATTAGTACCTGAATTAAAGACTGTTAAACTCGTTCCATTAATACAAATGGAACCTTTTTCAACGGTAACATTCTCTAAATCAGGTGAGTATATAAAATCATACAACCATGAACCGTCTTGTTCGATGATACTCGTGACTACGCCCGTCTGATCCACGTGTCCTTGCACAATATGCCCATCAAAACGTCCGTGAGCGGGCATACATCTTTCCAGATTTACTTTATCGCCAATTTGCAATTTTCCAATATTTGTTTTCTGTAAAGTTTCGTCGATTGCTGTGACGGAATAGTCATTTCCTTGAACGTCAACTACGGTTAAACACACGCCATTATGAGCTAAACTCTGGTCAATTTTGAGTTCATTCGTGAAAGGGCTGGTGAAAGTGAAAGTAATATTTGTACCTTCTGATTTCGTATTTTTTAGGGTGCCAATGGCTTCTATTATTCCTGTAAACATTGTTTTAGTTTGAAAATTGGTGAATTTGAAAATTTGAAAATATTGCGATTCAAATTTTCAAGATTATTCAATGTCTTGCAAGTTAATTAGTAAATTTGCTTTTGCCAAGATTAATGAAATCTCTGGAACGGATATTTTCAAATTGACTAATACTCAAATTTTCA
>JAYUIP010000682.1:0-1649 GCA_043765945.1 Arcicella sp. | reverse complement strand
CTCTCATGTAGAAATAATGAACAGCAGCGATAAAGGTAATCAAACCAGAAATGGTTAATGATGTTTTCCACTTGTCTGAAACTCCACCTCTTTCAACAAAGAAAAAGACCGAAGCCGCTAACATAGACATGTAGCCTGTGAAAAATGTGAATCCGATGTAATCACCCGCTTGGAGATTACCATTCAAAAGGATGTTGAATGTGTTCATAATGGTAAATGTTTGGTTTTAATGGATTATTTGAATATGAAATAATACTATTACAATGATACAACTTAATGTTCGTTAAATTGTTCATTAAACTATTATTTTTTTTTGTTTATTTTTTTTTGATAAAGATTAAACAATATTATTCGCCATCATGATTCATTTGGTGAGCGACAATAAGGTGCGGTAAAGTGATGAGGGAGATAAAAATAAATAAAATTGGAAATGGGTCAAAATGTTTTGTGTAAACTCGACAATACCACAGGAAAGCAAAAAGAAAAACGATGGCTAAAATGGTAAATGGTAACGTTTTGAAATAAACCAATTTGAAAGATAATGATGGATGGTCTTTGCGAAGGTATTCGTGGATATTATCAAAAGCACATAGAGCGTGCCAACCGCCAAAATAAAGAGCAAAAGCGGGCAGAAGTGGCAGAAAAGCAGACATTAAAAGGATCAGACAAAGTCGAAAGATTCTAATTTTATCAAAATGGATTAAAAATTCTGACTGTGCAACGATAAAAATCGTGGTGAAAGATAGTCCTAATAAGTAAAGTATTTGCTTAACGTTTAAGGTAATAAAAAGCCAAAACACTCTTAATGATTCTTGATTTTTTATCATTTTATCTACAATTGGACGCACTTCTTCCAGGTGAGTTAAGAGTATAAAGGCTAAAATATAAAATCCATAAACTAATCTTGTAAACGCCCAAATGGGCGTATTCTGAGGGGCTTTTTCTAAGTCGGTTTCACCAAAATGCCAAGCTGAAATGAGCAAGAAAGTTAATAAACTTAATTCAGAAAACCAATACCAGGCTAAGGCATACAGTAACATTATCATCAGATATTTCAACAAAAATAATTTAGCACTGTAAACTCGGTTCAATTTTTTATCGGTTGCTTCTTGAATCAAATGGTCTAATGCACCGTGTGGAATTCCCGTTAAGAGTATTAACGAAACAAAGAAAATTATTTGAATATTTTGAGGTAAACTTCCTTGAGAATACTGCCAAATTAATAACACTAAACCAATGAATACGGTTATCCAAGTGGGGACTCTGATAAAAAAATTTATTATGTGTGGCTTCATATTGTTTAATAAGATTAGTTGTCTGTTAAACAAATATAATAAAAATTTGTTTTGATCGGTTTTTTAAATCGTTGAAATTGATAAACTAATCAAAAATTACCTTGATTTTGTAACTTTGCAAGAAATTTAGAACAAAAATTTTAAAACATGAAACAAATTATTTTTACAGAAAAAGCCCCTGCCGCAATCGGTCCCTATTCACAGGCAGTTTTATCAAATGGGACTTTGTATGTATCAGGACAAATTGCGTTGGCTTTGGTTGAAGCAGGAGCAGATATCGAAGACGAAACCCGTCAGGTAATGAAGAATATGCAAGCCATTTTAGAAGCTGCCTCTATGACTTTCGAGAATGTG
>JAYUIP010000681.1:0-1650 GCA_043765945.1 Arcicella sp. | reverse complement strand
TTGATGATTGATATAAGCCGTAAAATGATTGACCGAATTGCCGTGCAGAAGCGTCCAAGCGGCAAATTGTGATTCTTTATTCAAAGTTAAAATCGTTTTTTTTTTGGCAGGTTCCCACGGACGAGCGAAAAATTTTGCGAGCGTTTCAACCAATCTATCTGCTTCTTCACTAATCAATTCTTTGTTTTGTTTCAACGTTGCCAATAATTGTCGAGACTCACCTTTCAGCAAATCTGGCGTGTCTTTTACGGCTTCATTAATCAAGTTTTGAGCTTCTTTCGAAAGTTCTTTCACCTCCAATTGCGTCACAAAGAACTTGGGGAAATTGATATTCGTTGGATGTTGATAATGAAAAGAATTCAAGTGTTTCGTTGGAAAACTGTATGGAGAAATCTTCTCGTAACCCAAAGATTCCAAAACCTCCTCAATTGCCCGAATTCCAGCAGGTTGTCCGCCTGTGAAAGTATTGAAAGTTCGGAAAGCACAGTGGTCGTTCACCACATTTCCACCTTCGGCTTTCACCATATCAGCGTATTGTTGAGCGTACGTAACTCGTTGGCAATAACCCTCCCAGAGCTTCTCCATGAGGGATTTTGTGATAGTTTCTTGTGTTTTCATTTGTTGAGGAATTTTAGTATTTTTGTTAAAACTTAACCGCACATTTATGGAATTTGATGATTACGGAAATTTATTTCCATATAAATTAATTGAAACTGACTTAGAAACATTTGAACGTATTTTTGTCACAAATTTTAAGAATTCTGATAGAAGAAAAATGTTGTTTCAAAACTATCTTTCATATATTCACAATTTTAAGAATCAAGTTAGTGAGAACTTTTATCAATGGATTGATGGTAGTTTTGTAACTTCTAAACTGAACCCTAACGATATTGACATTGTTACGTTTTTAAATGCTGATGTTTATCAAGATAAAACATCACAACTTACTGATTTTCAAGGAATAAAACTTAAAACAGAACAAAAATTAGATTGCTATTTTGTGAAAGAACATCCTACTGAACATAAAAATTATGAAATAATTACTCATTATGATTCAGTTGAATGGTTTCACTTATTTTCAAAGTCCAGAGTACAAAGAGACGGTAAAAGACACTCAAAAGGTATCATTCAAATCAATTATTAATTATGATAAATTCACAAGAAATACCAAAATCTGAATATTTGAAAGAAGCTATTTCCGATATATTCAGCCTCATTGAAAGAGTTAATAATTCAATTATTAGACATAAAAATATGGAGAATCCTGATAATCTCGCCATTCAAGGATTTAAGAGAATTCGGCAACAACATATTGACGAACTTAATCAAATAATAATGTCAGAATTTGGACTTAAAATTGATAATATTAAAATTGAAGTTGGTAAAACTCAGTATGCAATGGGTACCTAAAAATCAAATTTAATTCCCTGAGCCAGAGGCAATTGCGTTCCGTAATTTATGGTATTGGTTTGTCGTCTCATATAGGCTTTCCAGGCATCGGAGCCTGATTCTCTTCCGCCACCCGTTTCTTTTTCTCCGCCAAAAGCACCACCAATTTCTGCTCCCGATGTTCCAATGTTGACGTTGGCAATGCCACAATCTGAGCCATTGATTGATAAAAATTGTTCCGCTTCTCGCATATTCAAGGTA
>JAYUIP010000680.1:0-4874 GCA_043765945.1 Arcicella sp. | reverse complement strand
ATGCCTGATAAGAGAATGTTCTTAACATTCCAACTTTAATCTTCTTTTTCAGGGCTGCGGTCTCAGACTTGTATGTGTTGTGACCTTTCAATAACTCTTCGGCGATATTCGCCACTAACATATCGACTGAATCGGTTGTCAGTACAATTGGCTCGTTTTTCATCGGCGGTATTTTTTGGTGGTTGTGAATAATGTATTTAATAGTTTTACAAATATAGTACGCATCTCAATAACTTCATAATTAGGACTCAATTTTATAGAAAAGTCTTGACTACCAGTAATTTAACTGATAAAAAACTGTGCCAGCATGGTGATTATTCAATCAGTTCAAATGTTATATTCAGCATTTTGCTACTTTAACGAAACTTTTCGGGTCATAACTTATTGGTTAACAAATAAAAGGAGTGGTAGTTTATAAAACATCAACAAATTATTTCAAAATTATCTTGTATAATTAATTGACTATCAATTCAGTAGCATAGTAAATAATTTCATATATTCGTTAAATGTTTTCGAGTTCAACAGATTTATTAACCTGTAAACCCCGCCATACGATATGAAAAAACTGTTACTACTTTTCTTATTCATCCCTTTTTTATCTACTGCACAGATTCAAGTCAGTACGAGTTTCAGTTACACCGTTGAAAAAGGATTTGGCAACAAGACTACCTTTGCAGGTTCTGGATTTGAATTAAGCCTTCGTAAACACTTATCCGACAAATTTAGAACTACTGCAACCGTTGGTGTTCACGATATGAGAATTGCTTTAATCGCCGTTTCTAATTTCGATTATTCATCAAAAACTTACGGATATTCTTATAAATCAGTTATTCCGTTAACAATCGGAGGAGAATATTATTTATTAAGTAGAAAATTAGTAAAACCTTTTGTAGGACTTGAAACGGGGGCTTTTTATACAAAATATGATTCTCGAATTAATGAAAGTTATCGTAATTATGCCCCAAATTTACCAACAGGAGAATGTCTAAATTGGGGATTTTCGCCAAGCATAGGTGTGCATTTGCAAGAGTATGCGGACAGGTTGGGAATCTTCGCAAAGATAAAATATACAGGAATTACGTACTCAGATGGTTATAGTAATTTAGTGAGCCTAAGTGCAGGAATAACTTTCAAATTTGGCAAGAAAATTGGTTGGAGACCACCCGTTATTGAAGTTCCAGAAACGACCCCTTATTACGAGAAAAAGTGAAAGAGAGATAAGACAAAAGGAGGAATGGAAATAGAAAAAAACTAAATATTTCTTCTATTTCCATTCCTCCTTTTATGCCGTCTTGCTTCTATTTTTTCTTTTACAAAAGATAGTACCAATCCATCACTTCATCGGGTTGAATTTTTAGTACATTGCTCAACACCAAAAGCACCAAAGTGTGAGAGGCTGAACGAAGAGGGATGTTTGCAATTTCAGCAAATTTTTCAATCGTAATCTTCTGATTTTCAGAAAGATAAGTCATGAGTATTTTCTCTTTATCTCCGTAAGTAAATTTAATACCATCCTCATTTTCACGTCTCAAAATCTGTTTTACTTCACGACTTGCTTGCACGGAACGGTCTTTTACTCGCACGTAAGCCTTTTTACTTTCTTCATTTTCAAGTTGAACAAAGTGAGGTTTTTCCTTACTCTTGGGAATCGTGAAAACCAGTACATCACGCTCATCGGTGATGGCAATTCTTTCAAGTTCATAACTGATTGGCGGGTAACAATTTCGCTCGATAGCTCGCACTAAAATGTACTCCTCCTCATCCACGAATTTTAGTCCTGGAATGGTTTTATCATCATTAACGCCCAACAAAAGTTTTCCTCCTTTGCTGTTGGCAAAAGCGACAATTTCACGAACAATTTTTTCGGGATGAGTGGCTTTGAGCTTAAATTCAAGGGATGTCCCTTCACCCTGACGAACCAGATTTTTCAGTTCCTTTACATTCATATCCGAAACACGGCTATGGCTGTCGGTCTTTTCAAAATAGGCTTCAAGTCCCTGATTCATACGATTTATGATTTAGATATGCTGATAATTTACCCGTTGATATATTTTAAAGATAACAGATAAATTGGTAAGAAAGTCTAAAAATTGCCAAATATTTTTTCTATTAGAATACTAATTCAATAGACTTTGTATATCTTTGCAATCAAATTTACTTTTTCAACAAATTTAGTAGTTGGATTAAGTGTTTTAGAATATTAAATCATTCTATCAATCACTCATTGAATTATGCAAGAATTAATCTCAAAATTAGAAAGTCTTTCGCTCGAAGACAGTTTGAAATACATTACTGAAAACTATAAAAATGTAGTTTTTTCAACTTCTTTTGGACAAGAAGATCAAATAATTACTGATGTAATTTTTCGTAACGACTTAAAAATTAGAGTGTTTACTTTAGATACAGGTCGTTTGTTTCAAGAGAGTTATGAATTAATGGATGCCACAAAAACTAAATACAACAAGCAATTTGAAACTTATTTTCCGAATACTTCAAAGGTAGAATCCTTAATGAAAGAAAAAGGTTTTAACAGTTTCTATTATTCCGTTGAGAATCGAAAAGAATGTTGTTTTGTCCGTAAAATTGAACCTTTGAAAAGAGCTTTGGCAGGAGCAGAAATCTGGATTACGGGTCTGCGTTCAGAACAATCTGAAAACCGTTCGGATATGAAAATTGTGGAATGGGACGAAGGTAATAAGGTCATTAAATTTAATCCTTTAATTCATTGGACTTATGAGCAAGTACTTGATTATCTGAAAATTAACCGTGTACCAGACAATCCCTTGCATCGAAAAGGTTTTATTTCAATCGGTTGCCAGCCTTGTACACGTGCCATTCAAGAAGACGAAAATCCTCGGGCAGGACGTTGGTGGTGGGAAGAATCTCAGAAGGAATGTGGGTTGCACCAGTAGCCCCCTAACCCCGAGGAGGAAATTCTTCATTTTTAATACAATTTTGAATAACTTTTCTATTGCAAATTTTAAGATTATGAGTGATATTTTTTTAGAAAACTCCATAAAGGTTAATTCGCTCAACTCCCCCTTTGGGGGTCGGGGGGCTTCTTTTGGTTATTTCCCCCGTGAACTTGAAGACGAAGCCATTTATATAATGCGTGAAGTGGCGGCTCAATTTGAGAAACCTGCCCTTCTTTTTTCGGGTGGTAAAGATTCCATAACCCTTGTCAGATTAGCTCAGAAGGCATTTTATCCCGGAAAAATCCCTTTTCCCCTGGTTCATATTGACACGGGTCATAACTTCCCAGAAACCATTGAATTCCGTGATTGGCTTGCCCAAGAAACTGGTGCTGAGTTAATTATTCGCTACGTGCAAGATTCTATTAATCAAGGAAAAGCGAAGGAAGAAGCGGGTAAATATGCTTCAAGAAATGTCTTGCAAACAGTTACACTTTTAGATGTCATTGAGGAATTCAAATTCGATGCTTGTATCGGTGGTGCAAGGCGTGATGAAGAAAAAGCTCGTGCCAAAGAACGCATTTTTTCGGTCCGTGATGACTTTGGACAATGGGATTCAAAACGCCAACGCCCAGAATTATTCGATATGTTAAACGGTCGAATTGCGATTGGTGAAAACGTAAGAGTTTTCCCAATTTCAAACTGGACTGAATTGGATGTTTGGAATTATATTAAGGAAGAAAAAATGGCGATTCCTTCCATTTATTATTCGCATCAGCGTCAAGTAATTGAGCGTGACGGAATGTTATGGGCTGATTCTGAACACCTTAACAAAGATGCAGATGAGATTCCGTTTGAAGCAACCGTCCGTTTCAGGACGATTGGCGATATGACTTGCACTGCCGCCGTAGCATCGGAAGCGATTGAGTTGAATGATATTATCGAGGAAATCCTATCGGCAGAAATCTCAGAACGTGGTGCCAGAATCGACGATAAACGTTCGGAAGCCGCCATGGAAAAACGTAAACAACAAGGATACTTTTAGCCCCCCAGCCCCCGAAGGGGGAGTTTCGACAATTTACACATTTTATTAACCGTCCTTCTCCCCCTTCGGGGGGCGGGGGGCTTGGATTATGGATATACTAAGAATTGCAACCGCTGGTTCGGTTGATGATGGCAAAAGCACCTTAATCGGACGACTTTTATACGAAACAAAGTCAATTACCAAAGATAAAATCGAGGCTCTTGAAGCTGCCTCAAAGCGGAAAGGCTTAGATTTTCTCGACCTTTCTCTCCTCACCGACGGACTCATTGCAGAACGTGAACAAGGCATTACGATTGATGTGGCGAATATTTATTTCTCAACGCCACAACGAAAATATATTATTGCTGACACCCCTGGACACTTCGAGTACACCCGTAATATGGTTACGGGTGCCTCGAATACGAAGGTTTCAATGATTTTGATTGATGCACGAAATGGCATTTTGGAACAAACATTCCGTCACTTCTTCATTGCCTCAATGCTTCGCATTCCAAAGGTGATTGTGTGCGTGAATAAGATGGATTTAGTGAGATATTCTGAGGAACGTTTCGATGCGATAAAAGCTGATGTCCAAGCAATTGCGGATAAAGTTTCTTTTGCAGGGCAAGAGGTTACTTTTATTCCGATGTCGTCTTTATACGGTCAAAATCTTTCCATAAAGTCAACGGAAATGCCTTGGTATGAGGGTTCTCCCTTACTAGAAGAATTAGAAAATACTTCCTTTGACGAAATAAGCAAACCCGCTCGTTTTCCTGTTCAGTTTGTGGTTAGACCAAAAACCGAAGAGTTTCACGATTACAGAGGTTACGCAGGAAAAATTGCTTCGGGAACGTTTTCAGTGGGTGAAGAAATAACGGTTTTACCAACGGGACAAACTTCAAAAATTGCTACGATTGAGAAATTCGGGACGCAATTAC
>JAYUIP010000679.1:0-4874 GCA_043765945.1 Arcicella sp. | reverse complement strand
AGATGAAACTGGTGGTTGATGGCTTTGATAAGTTGCTTTATAGTTATAATATCACTACTGATTTACCCGAAGGTTTACCGATTGAGATTGCGTATAAGTTGCTCGTGGGTGCGTTGCAACAAGAGATATATGTGGGTGATGGCGATGGTTCTGTTCCGATTGAGTTTTGCCATTACGACCCTGTTGATTGTCCTTATGGCAAAGAGTTTTGCCGATGTATGGCGTTTGATAAAGATGTTGATGATATGAATAGTTTTAAAACTGATGATGGCGAATTGCCTTTTTGATATTTTACATAAATAAACCCTACTTCTAAATAAAATCTTATTAAATTTACCATGAAAATTGAAAGTATAATTTACAGATTTCATGGATATTAAAAGAAATATAGAATCACTTTTGGCTGAATATCTGACCATTTTTCCTGTGGTGGGTATTATTGGTCCTCGTCAGGTTGGGAAAACTACGTTGGCTAAGGCTTTGGCAAAAAATCAGCCGATTCATTATCTTGACTTGGAGTCGGCGGCTGACCGTCAGAAATTGTCTGACCCTGTTTTGTATTTGCAAAATCATCAAGATAAACTCATTATTTTAGATGAAATTCAACAAATGCCTCAGCTAATGGCTGAGTTACGGGGTATTATAGATGCGGATAGACGAGCAGGACGGTTTATTATTTTGGGTTCGGCTTCGCCTACGCTCATTAAAAAAAGTGCTGATTCGTTGGCAGGTAGAATTGGATACATCGAACTGCCATCTTTTACGCTCGATGAAGTTGGTAACGAAAATGGAACCAAACTTTGGCATAGGGGAGGCTTTCCACTTGCTTATTTGGCTGGTTCGGAGAGGGCGAGTATGATTTGGCGTAAGAATTTTATCAAAACCTATATCGAAAAGGATTTGGCTTTGTTGGGCTTGAATGCTGAACCGCAAACGATTGAACGTTTTTGGCGAATGTTAGCAAGTGTACATGGCAACTTGTGGAATTCTGAAAGTATTGGTCGCTCAATGGGACTAACACACCCAACCATTAATCGGTATTTAGATTTAATGGAAGGTGCATTTTTGGTGCGTAGGCTACAACCTTATTTTGTTAATATCTCAAAACGCTTAGTAAAATCACCTAAAATTTACTTGCGTGATAGTGGTATTCTTCACGCTTTCAAAGATATTATGCAAGTAAATGACCTCATGGACGACCCACAGGTGGGGGCATCGTGGGAGGGTTTTGTAATTGAGCAAATCATTGAAACTATGCAAAATGTATTGATGGACGGGAAAGTCTATTTTTATAGAACACAACAAGGGGCAGAATGTGATTTGATTATTGAACACAATGGAAAGGTGAAAGCCGCTATTGAAATTAAAATTAGTTCAGCTCCGCAAATTAGTAAAGGATTTAGAATTACAATGGCTGATACCAATGCACAGCAAGGTTTTGTGATTGCTAAAATCAACGAAACCTATAAGATTGAAGAAAACATTACGATAACTTCTTTAAGTACATTTTTACAAGATTTTTTACCTAAACTTTAATGAACATAAACGCCACTTTAATCAACTATTATCACTTATGCCACCGCAAAATGTGGTTACACGCCAACGGTATCACAATGGAACATACTTCTGATATTGTGTATGAAGGGAAACTGATTGGCGAAGAGTCGTACCCACAAAGGGCGGAGAAAAATCAGGAGTTGGAAATTTCGGTGGATCTCCCCTCTCAGAATGGAGAGGGGGCGGGGGTGAGGTGTAGTGCTAAAATTGATTTTTTTGATGCTAAAAATGGGGTAGTGCATGAAACTAAAAAGTCTAATTCGATGGAAAAGGCTCATGTGGCTCAGGTAAAATTTTATTTGTTTTTGTTGCGTAAAAATGGCGTGAAGGCTGATTATGGCATTATTGAATATCCTAAAATTAGACAAACAGAACGGGTAGATTTATTAGATGAAGATATTATTGAAGTAGAAAAATGGGTGGCGGATGTGGCTCGGATTATTGGACAAGAGATTTGTCCGCCCAAATTGCCAATTTCTAAATGTAAATCGTGTAGTTATTTTGATTTTTGCTGGGTTGGAGAAGATTGATTAATGCCATTATTCAAGTATATTTGATTTTAACTTACAAATATACTTGAATAATGATACAAAGAACGTTAATTTCTGAAATTCCTAAATTATTGTCATTCTTCCCTGCATTGGGTTTGGTTGGTCCGAGACAAGTAGGTAAAACGACTTTGGTGAAAGCCTTGACGGATAGTTTATCAAAACCTATTTTGTATTTAGATTTAGAAAGTCTGAATGATTATGCGTTATTAGAAAATGACCCGCAATGGTTTCTGGAACAACACCTTGACAAAATTGTGGTAATTGATGAGGTACAGAGAATGTTGTCGTTGTTTCCATTGCTAAGGTCGTTGATTGACCAAAACCCAGAAGGAGGAAGATTTATTTTGTTGGGGTCGGCATCGCCAGCTTTTCTTGCTAAAAGTTCGGAGACTTTGGCAGGAAGAATTGTTTATCGGGAATTGACTCCCATTAGAATTGATGAAGCCCAAACGGTTGATATTGAGATGAATACGCATTGGTTGAGGGGTGGTTTTCCGAAGGCTCTGTTGGCTCCTGACCGTGAATTATGGTATGATTGGCAGGAATCTTTCATGAAAACTTATGTGGAAAGTGACCTTCGTTTGTTGGGTTTGAAGGCTTCGCCAGTGGTTTTACAGAAATTATTACGAATGCTTACAACCGTTCAAGGCTCTTCCTTGAATTATACCAATTTGGGAAATTCGATGGGGATTTTAGGTAGGACGTTACAGGAATATATTGATTATTTAGAACATTCTTTCATCGTTAGGCGATTGCCACCGTACTTTGTGAATGTGGGTAAAAGGTTAGTGAAAAGCCCTAAACTGTATTTTCGTGATTCTGGAATGTTGCACTATTTGGCGAATGTATCGGAGTACGATGAGTTGATTTCGCACGTAGTGGCGGGACATTCGTGGGAGGGTTATGTGATTGAGCAAATTATTGGCAGATTGGCAAGTAATATTCAACCATTTTATTACAGAACATTGAATGGTGCTGAGATAGATTTGTGCTTGATGCGAGGGACTGAAATGGTGGCATCTTTTGAAATTAAATTGTCTAATAATCCATCATCGAGTAAGGGAAATACAGAGGCGATTCAGGATTTGGGAACGGTTCATAATTTTATTGTTACGCCATCTTCCAGAGATTATAAAGTGAATGTTAATTGGCAAGTATGTAGTTTAGCATCATTGTGGGGACATTTGAAACCCTTGAAACTATTGAAAAAATGAAAAAATCTTACTACCTTTTTAATCCTGGACGGATGTCTCGCAAGGACAATACGCTATGTTTTACGCCCATAGATGAACACGGCAACGAAGGGCAACCACGCCATATTCCGATTGAATCGGTGGATAATATCTACTGTTTTGGGAGTTTGGATGCCAATAGTGCAATGTATAATTTTATGGGTAAAAACCACGTGGCAGTACATTTCTTTGATTATTATGAGCATTATACGGGTTCGTTTATGCCGAAGGAATATTTGCTGGCGGGCAAGATGCAGGTGGAACAAACAAAGCATTATATTTCGGATAAAAAACGGTTGGTAATTGCCCAAACGCTGATTGATGGGGCGGCTTTTAATATGAGCAGAAATTTGAAATATTATCAGAGTCGAGGCAAAGATGTTTCGGAGTCTTTGGGACGAATTGAGGAATATACTAAGTCAATCGAAGGCACAAAGCGAGTAGATGAATTGATGGGAATTGAAGGAAATATTCGGCAAGCCTATTATGGAGCTTTTGGGACGATTATTAATGATTTTGAGATGGGCAATAGAAGTAAGCAACCACCTCAAAATGAAGTAAATGCCTTGATTTCGTTTGGAAATATGATGTGTTACACGGTGTGTATCGACCAGATTTATCATACACAGTTGAACCCCACGATTAGTTTTTTGCATGAACCTGGGGTAAGACGGTTTTCGTTGGCGTTGGATTTAGCGGAGATTTTCAAGCCCCTTTTGGTGGACAGAACTATTTTTAGTATGTTGAACAAAAAGCAAATCCAAGCCAATGATTTTAGGCAAGACACCAATCGGTGTGTGTTGAAAGAACCCGCCCGTAAGGCATTTACTCAGGCATTTGACGAGCGTTTGAAGGAGACATTTAAGCACAGAAGTTTGGGCAGAAACGTGAGTTATAAGCATCTGGTGAAGTTGGAATGTTATAAATTGAGTAAGCATTTACTGGGAATTGAGACGTATAAGCCTTTTAAGATGATGTGGTGAGGAGTAGCCCCCTACCCCCCGAAGGGGGAAATTCGACGAAGTAATTCTATCCCCCGATGGAAAAAAATAAACTCTTCCTACGGGGGCTGGGAGGCTCTTATGATATGTATGTAATATTGGTTTATGATATGGGTGTGCGGCGGGTTGGGAAGATGTTGAAACATTGTAGGAAGTATTTGAATTGGATACAGAATTCGGTATTTGAGGGAGAGATTACGGAGGTGAAATTGAAAGAAATGGTGTTGGATGCCAAGAAAATAATGAATGAAGAAGAAGACAGTTTAATTATTTTCAAGAGTAGAAATGAGCGTTGGCTCGACAAAGAAGTGATTGGACAAGAGCGAATGAGTACGGACAATTTCTTATAATTGAGCAAACGTATATAGGTAACGGGAGTCGTCCATCCAAAAAATGTTCATTGAAATCATGATAAAAAATTAGCGGATTCGGGGGCAAATTGAGCTAAGTATCTGATTATCAGGAGTCGTCGAAGGTACTATAAAAACATAGTATTGTACTTCGACGACTTTTTTGTTGTTTTTTAGCGAAAA
>JAYUIP010000678.1:0-4877 GCA_043765945.1 Arcicella sp. | reverse complement strand
TATCTATCTCTTTTCCCGCACGAAGTGTTTCCAAAACTGATTGAATTCCAAAAACGATGTCCTTGCTTTCGGGCTTTGCTTGGTTGAAATAATTATTTTGAAACGGCTTTTTATATCCTTCTGGCTTCTTGTAACCCTCTGGTTTATTTTCTGTTGACATATTGTGATTTTTTTACAAAGTTCGTAAAGTTTTTTGGGTCTTGGTACTATTTTTATTTTTTAAGCGTTTTCAGTCGATAATTTTGGAATCATTTTTTATTAAATTTTGTATGTATTTTGGTAAACTTTTTTAAAATTGTATAATATCATCAATTGGTATAATTATATGAATCGTAAAATAATACAATTCTTATTTTTTATTAAACGTTTGTTTTATTAAAAAATAAATTGTTACCTTTGTGTTCTGTCTGTGGAAATGTACAAATCGTTCTTTGAAGTATCACACAATCCGCCATTCTTAATTAGCTGAAATAAAGCGACTTACTATTAATCTTTTCCAATTCCTGATGTATCGCAGGAAAGCATTTCACAGAATAATCCTAATACCACACATCAATAATTTTGCTTATTTATCTCTGAAACAGACTTCTTGTCGAAGTCGATGATTATCTATTTTCAATGTAAGCCAAAAGAGGTTTACCTAATCTAAAAGTAAGGAATTTATGAAACAAACGATGAAAGTGATTGTAGCTATTTTAGTATTTAGCTCAATTGTGTATGCGTGCAAAGTAAAACAACAAAATAATCCAGTACCCCAGAAAAATCAGCCCGTAGCCGTTCAAGAAGTGGACGATGAAAGTTTGATTAAAATGTTATCAAGAAATTGGGTTGTGAATGTTGTAAACTATCAAGCGGATGCTCGTAAAAATGTATTGTATGAACGTGGAATTGATGCAAATCTTCACGATTTCTCAAAAGAATCTTTCAAAATAACGGAAGATGAAAAAGTAGTTTACACTGACGAAGGAGGTCAAAAACACTTAGGAACTTGGGATTTGAAGGATAGCAATACGAAGTTATTAATGGAATTTGAAGATGGGCAAGAAGTTTCTTGGAACATCATTGAGAAAGACAAAAATCAGTTAGTAATTCACATGAGTATTGATGCCCGAAAGGTGAAATGGAACATTACTAACATAAGTGAAATTGATATTCCAACGGCAGCCGTTTTTGCAGGGTTTTACGCAGGAATTGTTGATGAAAAGACTGAAACGGTGAATATTACCTACAAGATGAATCCGAGAGGATAAGATTCAATTAACAGTTAACAAATTGAAAATAAAAATGCCTGTTTGGAACTGATAACTCCAAATAGGCTTTTTTTTGATCCCTAATCCCTATTTCGTTGCAATATAAAAGAAATCAAAACATTCTTCCGCATCATCATTCAAGAAATAATCTTTGTAGGTTATGTCTGTAACTAATTGATTATCATATTTTTGAATAATATTTCTACTCATTCTGTTGGCAATGTCATACGGAACCTGCAACATCCATCTTGGCAAACGGTATTGAAGATTGAAAATATCAAAACGAGTAATTTTTTCTACGGAACGTTTATTTTTTTCGTAATAATCCATCACTTTCGCATTGCCATGAATTCCCTTGGTCACAATACTTCCAAAGTGTTTAAGGATCAGATTCTTCAATTCGCCTGCAAGATATTCACGTTCGTGCCACGGGTTGCGAGAGAGCGAATATTTACGGTTTACGGTTGTCAAAATCAACTTTCCGCCTGGTTTTAAAACACGATGAGCTTCTTTGATAAATTCGTTATCATCAGCAATGTGTTCTATCACTTGAAAAGTCACGATATAATCAAAAGTATTGTCTGCCAAACCCTTTAATGGAGGTAAAAACATATCAATAAACTTGAAATTTGGGTATTCAAGAGCCAATTTTGTCATTAATGGCTCGTTTTTATCAATGCCAGTGTAATTGGAAATCGAAGAAGCTAAAACTGCCACGCCACGACCCGTTCCGCAACCAATTTCAAGCAAATTACCCGAAATCATTTTGGCTACTTCAATGTATGGAAATAATAATCGCTGGTGAACAGGATTGTCGGAAACAATGTCAGAAGAGGCAATTTCTGTGGTTTTGTACATGGGGAAATTTATTAAGTCTTTAAGTCGTAAAGTTAAAATGTTGCTTCATTCGTATATGAAATGAACTTCATACGACTTACAAACTTAAAAATTACGACTTCAATTAACTTGGTTTAATTATTATTCACAAGGTATTGAAAGTAGAACAGGTTTCCAACCTGTTTATTAAACTCTATGAACAGGTTGGAAACCTGTTCTACTTTCAATACCGTAAAATAATAGTTGAATTACTAAAATTTTATCAAATTTACCGCTTTTGCTTGACATCAGAAAAATACTTACTAAATTGATTCGTTATACTACTAAAATTGATACTTCTCTGATTAAAGAATATATAAAAATGAAAAAAATACTATTCACTTTCTTCTCATTAGCACTATTATCGGGTTGTGTTGTTAATGGTCCTAAATCTAAACAGGTTGCACCGATAGATAATAGAGTTGCCCTACAAAAAATTCTCAGTAAAAGTAGATTTTTAGATAATGGAAATTCAGTAAGAATTTATTTAAGTATTGATGCCAACAGATTGGTCAGTTTAGGCGATGCAATGAAGGAATTTGCGGTGAATTATAGCGTTTATCCTGATTACGTAAATAAACAACAACTGTTGAGTTCGGGAACGATTGCTTTTAGTTCTGAAAATTTATCGGGAGATGGTGATTTGTTTACGGTCTGGTTTGATGTTCCAAAACCCAAAGAGTTATTTACTGCGGTTGCTCAAATTGTTATTAAAGATTTGAAAACGAATAATAGTACCACGAATGACTGTTTATTGAGATTTCAGTCTGGAAAAGTGGGCGATTACTTTATGTTTTTTGATAAAACAGGTAATAAACCTTTGGCGAAAAATTATTTTTCTGTGGAAGATACCGTTATTTTGAGAAGTTTGGATAATCGGTTGCAAACGTTCAAAGCATTTCGTTATAAATATGAATTTGAGGCGGCAATTTCTCCCATGTCCACCACGCCAAGAACGGCTTCTAAGAGTTTGTACGTTGATTCTGCGTTTTCAGTAACTTCAAACACGCCAATTGTTTTATCGTACGAAGCCCTCTATTATTTTTCCAGAGATACAACTGAGGTTTATGGAATCGGGATGGTTGTTGCCGACAAAAGATTTCCAAAGGTTACTCGTCCAGAAAAGTTGGTTCGTCCTTTAATTTATATGAGTACGAATGCTGAAACCAATGATTTATATAGCTCAAAAGAGCCGAAAAGAACTTTGGATAATTATTGGTTGAATATTACACAAGGAAATCAGGTAACGGCAAAGCGAACGATAAAAGCCTTTTATCAGCGTGTGGAGAAGGCAAATAGTTTATTTACGACGTATAAAGATGGTTGGAAAACGGACAAAGGAATGGTCTTTATCATTATGGGCGACCCTGCAAAGATTACTCGCACGAAGGATAAAGAAATTTGGACTTATAATCGTGCTTCGCAATATTCTGAATTGAATTTTACGTTCACAAAACGTTCAAACCAATTTGCTGATGACCATTACGAGTTGCAACGATACGCTGAATATCAATCAATTTGGTTTCCAACGGTGGAGCAATGGCGGAATGGGGATGTGGTGGCAAGATAACAAGAAAAGCCTTTCTGTGTGATGCAGGAAGGCTTTTAGTTTTAAATTTTAGAAATCATTTTCCCCAATCCACCGCCAATTTCCCGATCTTTTCCCCACACATTTTTCCACCTTCATTATCACAGAAATAATGAATTCCTCCGTAAATTCTGGACATTCCAGCTTCGTTTGCCATTTTCTTCAAACGAGAAGAATCTTTTGGAAAATAATGTCCTAAAACCAAAGCTGCCGCCGCTGAAAACGTTGAATGTCCTGAGGTATAAGATGGAAAATTTGGAACGGATAATGAATTTTTAATGTCTTTATCAACCTGCGTAGGTCTTGGAAAGAAATATTTATACTTCGTTGCCCAACACGCAATGGCAGCATCTTCTTCTGCACGATTGAGTTGTTGATAAATTTTGGCTGTTCTCAACTCCGTAAAGTGTTGATTTCTAATGAGTTCCTCCGCAATTTTATTCCAATGTCCTGGTGGCGTGAACGTACCTACGCCATCCGCCCAAAATTCTGCAATACGCTTTTGTTCAGGTGTTTGAGTGTTTCCAATGGCTTTTACGGAATCAATATCTTTTTTAAATGCTTCGCTTTTCAAAGAAGGAGGAGCGGGTGGTTGTGGATTGCCCAACACTTCATTTTTATCGAACCAAGTTTGTACCATACCCATCAATGGAAGCAGTGGAGCGTGTTTCTTATCGTCTTGACTTACCCAAGAATCCTTAATTTTCCTGGCTTTATCTTTCCAATTTTGGTCTTGGTCTTTGGCGTTTTCAAATTTATCACCTTTTGCATATTCAATTACTTTTTTCGCAACTTGTTCGCCCAAAAGTCCGCCTGCAAGAATATCGCTTTTTAGATTGGCTCCCGACCATAATCTTGTATTTCCATGTTCAAGGGCTTTGTTGTAGAGATAATCGTTTTCGGCAGGGAATAATTTACTCAAAATTTTGTATGAAACTGCCGCAATAACAGCATCTTCGGAAGGATATGAAGGTAAATTTGATTCTGGTAATGAACTTTTTAAACCATTATGTGAAGGACTTAATCTGCGGAATTTGTATTTATAAAACCAAGTTGCAACTAACGCATCGTATTGTGCAACGCTCAGAAGTGCATACGCACGTGCCGCAAATGGGGGTGAAGCCATTGGTTTTGTAGGGTCGGGTTTTTTGCCTTCTTTGAGT
>JAYUIP010000677.1:0-1652 GCA_043765945.1 Arcicella sp. | reverse complement strand
AATCTCTACAAGAAAAACTTTCCTGTTTCCGTTTCCAAAAACTTTCCAAAGTCAATTTCCTCTTGTTTGATAAATCCATTTTGCGGTAAAGTGCCATCCGCAACCATTTCAACTACTGCCACGATAGAAGCTGCCGTTGTCCAAGAAATGGCTCGCCAATGCTTTCCGTCTATGATTTTGGGAGAGTATGCCCGATAAAATTCCTCTCTTTCCAACGATTGATTTTTCCAACCTTCTACCACCGCATACACATATACCACGTCTTCCTGTACGGGCGGTTTGGCTTCAGTCAGGATTTCTTCAATGAGTTCCCGTTTGTTTTTTAGGATTAATTCATACAACAAAAACTTCATCAATTTTCCGTGTCCAGGATAGCGAATGGTTTTGTAATTGAGCGTATCAACTCGCCCAGCGAAGGTTTCGCACATGGTTCCCAATCCGCCCGAGGTGCTAAAAGCCTCAAATTCATTGCCTTCGATATTAATCATTTCCAAACCGTCCAAGGCGGAAACCAATTTTAATTCGCTATTATGAATTACTTCACAATCGTTTAAATACTCGTTAATTACCCCCGCAGGCGACCACGTGAAGGAATAGCCTAAAAGTCCGTTTGGATATTTTGGTAATGCCCCAACCCGTAATTCAATGTCTCTGATTTTGGTAAAACGATTCGCTAAATCCGCTCCCACGATACCGATAAGTCCAGGGGCAAGCCCGCACTGTGGAGCCAAAACGCCTTTGCTTCCCTTTGCTGCCATGGCTCGGATGGCGGTGGTGGTGGGAACATCTTCCGTTAAATCGAAATAATGTTTGCTTTCTTGATAAGCGATTTGAGCAATGGTCAAATTCAAATTATAAGGCATACACGACACCACCGCATCGAATTGTGGAATCAATTTTTCCAATAAATTCTTATCAGAAACATCGCCTTTGATAACTTCAAAAGGTAATTCTGTAGCAGGATTATTTTTGTCTAATCCTTTGACGGTGAAACGTTTAGACAACAAAGTGCTTACCAATGAGCCAACTTTGCCCATTCCAATAACTAAAATATTTTGCATGATTTTGTGTGGGGTTATGGCACCGCAACGGCCGACCGTGCAGATGACGCAGATGCTTCGCAACGCAGATTTTCGCAGATTCGTTAAATAGAATAAAGTAGTAAGAAAAATCCCTAAAATCATTTTTTAAATCTGCGAAAATCTGCGGTGCCGAAGGCATCTGCGTTATCTGCACGGTCCGCCGCAGCGGTGCCAATATTTTAACGTTTAGTCATTTCGAAGAGGTTGGTGGCTTGTTCACCCAAAAATCCGTCAAACCAGACTTTCTGACCGTCATTTTCGAGGTAGCCACGTTCAGCTAATTCGTAATAGGCATACGACCATTTCAAGGTTGTCATTGAGCCGTTAGCATCCACCACGGGGCAATCTTCATCAATGGCTTGGGTTGAACTTTGGCGGAGTTTAGAGCCTTTTATGCCTTCAATTTCTGGTTTTACTGGAATTCCTGCCTTACCCAAAACTGCCATTGTTTGCTCAATATCGCCCCAAGCAGGAACGTTTTGATGATTGATATAAGCCGTAAAATGATTGACCGAATTGCCGTGCAGAAGCGTCCAAGCGGCAAATTGTGATTCTTTATTCAAAGTTAAA
>JAYUIP010000676.1:0-1653 GCA_043765945.1 Arcicella sp. | reverse complement strand
ACATTATTAACCAAAATCAATTATATTCCTCCGAATTGATTGTAAAGATTCCTACCCATGATAACCTGCATAATAGTTGATGATGAACAATTTAGCGTAAATATCCTTCAAAAATACGCCTCTCAAATTCCCTTTTTGGACGTAAAATTAGCTACTACCTCCGCCATCGAAGCCCTCCAAATGATTATCAATCAGCCCATTGACTTACTTTTCTCTGATGTTGATATGCCCGAATTAAACGGTATAGATTTAATTCGAGCCGTGAAGGGTAAATGTAAGTGCGTTCTCATCACTGCTCATACAGATTATGCCGTGAAAGGATTTGACGAAGGAATTGTTCACTATTTAACCAAACCTGCCACTTTCACCAAATTCTTAGAAGCTGCACAACGAGCTGAAATGCTCATTAATTTAGAAAGAAAAGCAACGGAAATTATTCCAGCAAAACCTGAAAAAGAACAGAAGGATATTTTCGTAAAATCAGGTAAAAAAGGGCAAGTGGTGAGAATAAAATTTGACGATATTTTATACATAGAGGGCATGAACAACTACGTCGGTATCAATACTAAGAAAGGTGAAAAAATTATGACCTTGATGAATATGAAAAGTTTTGAAGAATCGCTACCCAAAGAAAAATTTATCCGTATTCATAAATCCTACATCATCTCTGTTGATTCCGTTACGGTTATTGAAGGCAACAATGCTGTTTTGGGTAAATTGACTGTACCAGTTGGCATTACCTATAAAGATGCTTTGGAGAAATCGTTTATTAAAGAATGAGTTGATAATTTAATGTCATTTAGTGATAGTATTTTCGATGTCCAGTATCTATAAAATATTGATAATGAACAACTTAAAGTTTGAATCTTTGAGTATATATACTTATTGAATACTATGAAAGCATCAGGAAAAAGCGATTTTTGTCAAAATAATTTAAAGCGTAAAAAGCCTCCAAGATAAAAATTAATCAAATAATATCACGCAACCACCTCAACCCGTTCCGAAGAAAAAGCCACGGGTTTATCCGAAAACAAAACCTTCGTAGCCGCCCAAGTAATTTTGAATAATTCAGAATCTCGATACGCATTCAAATGTTCTTCCGAAAGCCAATAACTATACGTCAGCATCACATTAGGTGCATTTTTATCCCGCAATAATTCAAGATGCTGACAACCTTCAAAGCCTCTAATTAACAGTTTTGAGCGATTAAATATAGCCAAAAAGTTTTCTATTTTATCCTCCTGAAAGGTCATTCTAACGATTCTGATAAGCATATTAAAATTGTTGAATTGTTGAGATTTGAATTGTTGTAATTATGAGAACATAAATTTAATAGTGCACTTTATCCATTTTTTCCTCCCAAAGTTGAAAAGCCTTTTGTGCTTCTTCATGACCCATTTGTACCATTTTGACCTTGCGTTCTGAAAGGGGCAAGGGAATTTCATCGTAAATAAAGGAGTCATCAAAACCAGTTTTTTTGGCATCTTCACGAGAATTACCGTAGTAAATTTTCACGGCTCTCGACCAGTAAATTGCTCCTAAACACATCGGGCAAGGTTCGCAAGAAGTATAAACTTCGCAATCCGTTAAATCGAAGGTATCTAAGTTTTTGCAAGCATCCCTAATTGCCATTACTTCTGCGTGTGCGGTTGG
>JAYUIP010000675.1:0-1656 GCA_043765945.1 Arcicella sp. | reverse complement strand
TTTTGCGGTCACGTTCAGTTTCATCACGTTCACGGTCGGGGTGAAAGGCTTTCACTAAGTCAGTATAAATGCTTCGGGCGGCTTTACTGATATTATTTGCCTCTTCCTTCATTTTCTCCTCTTTCTCAATTTGCTTATCCGTTTTCTTTTTCTTAGATTTCTTCGCTTCGGCTTCGGCTTGTTTTTCTTCCATTTTCCGTTCCATGTATTCCTGCATTTTCTGCGGATCACTTACGTCTGCATCCTCCTCAAAATCAACCCCAAACATGGACGACATCATGTTTTTCATCATCTCAGCCGTTGCATTTTCCGCCTCCGCATCCATTTCATCGAAAGATTCATTGGTGTATTTTTCATACAAAACTTTTAACTCTTCATTCCCCGTAATTTCAATCAATTCATGAGATTTATTGACGATAAAATCAGCAATTTTGGCTTTCTCTTTTTTCTTGAAAAATGGGTCGTCGTGGTGTTTATCGAAAACAAAGACTAACTCAATAATTTTCTCAAAATGTTTATGTTCTGTAGGAATAATATCCGACTGAACACGGGTAATTATTTTACGCAATTGCTCTCCATCGTCTTTCAAACGTTGCTTTAACTCATTGATTTTCTTGACATTAGTATTAAATTGCTTTTGAAGTTTTGATAAATCTTTCTCAGATTTTTGGGTTATGATTAAGGCTTTGTGCAACATGAATTCTTAAATTTTTGTTCTTAAATATCCAACTAAAATCTCCAAACCTTTCTCGAAATGAACATTATTTGGGATGACAATATCAGCGTGTTTTCGGTATGGTTTCACATATTTTTGAAAGGCAGGTTCAACGTGATTATTCCAACGATACATCACTTCTTCAATTTCACCATATCCCCGTTCTTGACCGTCCCGTTTAATACGGCGATCGAGCCTAAGTTTACGTTTTGCATCAATAAAAATCTTCAAATCCAATGAATCCGCAATTTCTTTATAATACAACACGAAAAGTCCTTCTACCACGATAATTGGCTTGGGTTCAAAAGTCATCATTTTGGGAACAATGTCTGGATTATTGAAAGTATATTCTAATTTTTGGAAAGATTTTCCTTCGTGAATCGTTCTGACATCAATGGCATATTGGTGCAAATCCAAGGAGTTTGGTACGTCAAAATTGATATAACCATGAGCATCAACTTCTTGGTCGTTGCGGTCACGATAGTAATTATCCTGCGAAATCAAGCAAATTTCCTCTTCCGAAAATGACTTCAATAATTGATTTAAGAATAATGTTTTACCCGAAGCACTGCCCCCCGTAATACCGATAATAAATGGTTTTTGATTTGGTTTCACTTGATAAAAATTTCGTTTTGGAGTTTTTGCAAAGGTCGGAAAGAATGTTAAAACTTTTGCAATTAATGAAATTAAAGTCAATCAAAATGAAACTTTAAAAAATTTGAAATGGTTAAGCCAGATGAAAATTAGCTGGTAACCTCGAATTTAGATTTTATGATTACAAATCGTTTGAGTAAGTATTAAGTTTTAGTTGTCAGAGATTAGCATCATAACTCCAAAACAATCATTGAGTTATCAAAATTTAACTTCTACGTACTCTTATTTATCATCCCCTACATAAAACCAATCGGATTTACTGTGCTACTAAGATTATAAAATCTTGA
>JAYUIP010000674.1:0-14110 GCA_043765945.1 Arcicella sp. | reverse complement strand
GTATTTCAGTATTGTTAATCTATATTTTATATATTAATAATTACTAAATATTATTTTATATAAATTATTATGCAATAAACACAAAATTAAAATACCTTAATTTTAAATAATTGCTCCTTCAGCATTATTCTTAGCTTCCTGGTATTTATCTTTTCCCTCGGCAACCATTAAGTTAATTTTTGATTTTCCTTCATCCATCATATCTTCTGCATCATCTTTTGTGCTTTGATACTTTTGAGAAATCACATCAATAAAATCACTGAATTTATCTTTTATTGTTCCCGTATAATCATCACTTTTGTCCATGATGTTCTGTCTCATATCCGACCCTTTTTCTGGGGCAAATAACATACCCGCTAAAACACCTCCAGCAAATCCTGCTAAGATGCCCATTAATAATTTGTTTGATTTCATAATTTTGTTTGTTTTTTGATTAATTTTTCAAAATAAAGTAGGCAGTTTGCAGAAGGCAGGTGCAAATTGGCAGTAAACAATAAAATTCATAATAAACTCTATCGTTAAATCTACTGCGACTTATTACTGCCTACTGAAAACTACCTACTCAAACTTATCTACGCCATTTCAGCTGCCTCTGCATTGATATGAGATTCTGCAATCTCTGTCAACTTGTGGTCAGCACCTTTTTCTTCGTCTAACGACTCTTGTAATAATGCCATCGCCTTGTCTTCTCCCAAGGTTTGGGCGAAAGTACGGAGTGTGCCATACGTTGCAATTTCATAATGCTCAACTTTCTGAGCTGCTGAAATAATACCTGCATCTCTCACAACACCTCTTTCAGTGTTTTCCATAATCTCTTCGGCTTCTTTTGTCAAGCCAGCCATTGCTTCACATTTAACTGCTTCTGCTTCTTCACCAATTGATTCAAAAACACTTTCCAAGCGAGTAACTTGGTTTTGAGTTTCGCTCAAATGCTTGTTTAATGCCGCAATCAAATCACTTGATGTGGCATTTTCAATCATCATTGGAATCGCTTTTGTAAGTGCCTTTTCTGCCCAATAGATGTCCTTTAATTCATCTACGAATAACTCACGTAAGCCACTTGCTACGTCTGAATTTGATTGGAAATAATCTGTAATTGAACTCATTTTCTTGATAGGTTTTGTTTAATTTAATATTTAGGGTGGGTGATAACAAAGAGTTTTTGTTAGCTGGTAGTGTGCAGTCATTAGTAAACACTAAAACTTGATTCTATGAAAAGTTTAACCTTGACTACTGCAAACTATCAACTTAATAAATTTCAGGTTTGAGATAACGGGTAAGGGTAATTTTATTTCATTGCTTCACACTTCTTTTGGCACATTTCAGCCATTTCTAAGTGTTTACGCAAATCTGGAAGTTTGTTTGTTGCCATCATCTTAATGTCTGGATCAACACTATCAGCGGATGCTTTTTCAAACATTTCGATATTACTTTTATGTTTTTCTACCATTGCATCGCAATATTCTTTATCAAAATCTTTTCCAGACTTCATGTCACTCATTTTCTTGTATGACTCATTAACGTCTTCAGTTTTTGTCTCTGGAAGAGTAACTGATTTCTGTGTAGCCAAAGCAACTAATTCAGTTTGAGATTTAGTATGAGCTGTTTCCATCATTTTACCTAATTCTCTGACATCAACCATTGAGCCTTTCTCTTGGGCTAACTTACCTAAACTAATTTCTTCTTGATTAGATTCAGCCACATCTACTAAAAACTCAGCATCGTCTTCGGTTTTCATACCATCCATTTTTGCTTCGTTTTGATCTTCTGCAACTTCTTTTGAATCTTCTGTTTTTGCTTTATTATCACATGAAACAATACTGAATGAAATGAACGTAACAAAAGCTAATTGGAGGAGTACTGATTGGAATTTTTTAATGTTTTTCATAATGTTTTTCGATTTTCTTCGAGTTTAAATAACACTGCAAAGTTGGCAACCTTGCTGAAAAGATGTGTTACATAACTTTAATTAATACTTACATCATTCACACTTTCTAATAGTCATTAAGTTTTAAGTCGATAAGTCGAACAACACCGAAAAGAGTGGTCACAAGAACGCCTGCCGCAGAGTTTTACAGAATTGCTCAAAGAAAATACTCCTTTAACTTTATGAATTACTTTGTGAAACTCTTTGTCCAAAAATATTTAAACATTATTCAGGAAGAAAGAAAACAAAGGCAGAGCCAACCTCAGGAATGCTCGTTGCAGTGATGAATCCGCCGTGATTTTCAACAATTTTCTTACAAATGGCTAAACCAATACCAGTTCCAGAATATTCCGTTTTATGGTGTAAGCGATTGAAAAGAATGAAAATATTCTCTGCTTGGCTTTGTTCAAAACCTATTCCATTGTCTTTAAAAGTGAATTTGAAGTATTTTTTCTCACCATCTGCCTTTGTAATAATTTTATAATCTTTTGCTTTCACTTTTTCACATTCAACGGTAATAAAAGGAGTAATTCCTGATTTACTGTATTTGATTGAATTACTGACAAGGTTAATAAATAATTGTTGAATCTGGTAAGGTATTACTTGTAGAATCGGCAATCTCATGGTTTCAATTGTTGCTTTTTTCTCTTCAATTATTTCGGTTAACTCACTTTTTACTTTTTGAAAAATGTTTGTTAAATCGGTTCTTTCAAAGGCTTTATCGGCTTTGTTGGTTCTGGAAAACATCAACAAATCATCAATTAATGTTCGCATACGCAGAGCTGACTGATTTATTCTCAAAAAATATTCAATACCAACCTCCGTTAATCTTTGTTTTTCACTTTCTTCTATTCTTGAAACAAATAATTGAATTTTACGCAATGGTTCTTGCAAATCATGACTTGCCACGTAATTGAATGATGCCAGTTCTTTGTTGCTCTGTTCCAACTCACGATTACGATCTTCCAATTCTACCTTACTTAAATATTGGTCAGTAACGTCAGAATTTATGCCAATAATAGTATTTTTTCCATTTATATCAACAAGAGATTTGCCAATAGATGTTACGTAACGAATTTGTCCATCTTTCCGAATAATTCTGAAAAATACGGGTGTACTTCCACTATTATTTTCCATTTTTTTTATGACACCTTTCTTATCTTCCGTAATAACATGACGGTCTTCTGGATGCACAAATTCCAAATAGTTCTCAATCGTAGGCTCAAAAGATTGAGGTTCGCAACCTAACATTTTGAAGTGATTATCTGAAAATTTCAACGTATTTGTATCTAAATCCCATTGCCAAGTACTAAATTGCCCAATTTCTTCGGCATGATTGATGGATTCATTTTTAATTACTAATTCAGTATTGGCTATTATTAGTTCACGATTTCTTTCCTCAATTCCCAATTGCGTTAAATGCAAATCAGTAACATCAGTTGTAACCCCAACGACCACTTTTTTTCCGTTTTTATCTTCTAATATTTTACTGTTAGATGTAAAATATCTTAAAACGCCATCTTTCCTTATAATTCTAAAAAAATGAAATGAAGTTCTATTCTCCCTAACTACTTTTTCTAAACCTTCAATTAAAATTTGTTTATCTTCTGGGTGAACAAAATCCATAAAATTTTCTACGTTGGATTTGAACGAATGAGGGTTTGCCCCTAAAATACGAAACAAATTATCCGAATAAATGAAAGTGTTGTCTTCTAAATTCCACTGCCAATTGCCGATATTTCCAACTTCCTCCGTTTGGTTAATGGATTCGTTCATAATCATCAATTCCTCATTGGCTTTTGTTACATTTTTCAAATCACGGGTTATCATCAAATATGAAACCACAAAAATTAGCACTGTAAATAGAAAAACAATTAATGTGAAAATGGGTGTAAAAGAGATCTCCTTATCGTATTTTGATTGCCTTTCTTTCAGATAAACCATCTCTAAGCCAATCATTTCATCAATTTTGACACGAATCCCATCCATAATTATTTTACCTGCCAATAGATATTTATTCAATATTTCCTGGCTTGCTCCATATCTTTCAACATTTTGTTGGGTAGTTTTAAAATGAGTAAATCTTCTATCAATTAAAATATGTAGAGATGCTAAATTATTTTTCTGTTTTAAATTTTCATCAATTAGTATCTCTAAGGTTTTAAGTGTAACATCAACTTTTTTTCTTGAATTATTATAAGGTTCAAGAAAAATAGGATTATTTGTAATGATATAACCTCTTCGTCCAGTTTCGGCATCTTTCACATAAGATATCAATTGTTCAAGTTCAAGTTGAACCTTATAAGAATGCAAAACTGAATCAGTTGACTTGGAAAGGGCATTCGTATGTCTGTATGTGATTCCAGAAATAAGAATGAGAATGAACAAAGCACCTAAAAATACTTTCTTGAGAAAAAATGAAGAGGTAAAAATGTTTTGAAAGTTCATAATAATTAAAAATAAATAGAGCGGGTTTTATTAAAATTAAGGTTTATCAGGCAATAAATCAAGCAGAATTACTTAAATGCAGGATGAACTGATTTTGGTTTGATGCTTAAAAAACAAAACCTATAAGTATCCGAAGACTTATAGGTTTAATAATGGCGGGTAATTGAGATTTGATTAAAGACTTAACAAGAAGTTATCTCTGTTTAAACCTGAGGTATGATATTGCCAATTAAGGGTAATCACCTCAGAAAGCACTTTTTTGAGTGAAGTAAAGCTACTGGGCTTTTTAATATATACGTTTGCCCCTCTAACAAAGGTTTCTTCAATATCCTTTTCAGAGGCTGAGGTTGAATAAATTGCAACGGCAATATTTTTCAAACGATCGATATTTTTTATTTCTTTTAAACACTCTAAACCCGTTTTGATGGGCATATTCAAATCAAGAAACAAAACATGAGGTAATATGACATCACTATTTAAAAGATGATCTATCAGTTCCTGTCCGTCTTTTACCACGTTTACAACAGTATTCATTTTTAATTCTTTGATAGCATCACTAAAAAATAGGCGGTCATCTTCATCATCATCGGCAAGCAATACGTAAATCGGCTCGTTCTGCATATTTGGAAAAAAATTTATAAATTAAGGAATAAATATTTTGGTTGTGTGTTGGTCTTGTAATTAATAAAATACTAAGATTGAATTTTATAATTGTAATCAAAACTTGATAAAATTGAGCATTAATTATTGTATTATAATGAAAAAATATACTGGATATTGATTATTATAAGAAGGATTTTGTTATAAATTATGCGTTGGTAATTAAAGCAGATTCTCTTCTTTTCATAATGATTCTTTTGAAAGCAGATGGTGTTAATCCTGTGGTATTTTTGAATTGTGTGCAAAAATGGGCGAGACTACTGTAATTTAACTTATGAGCAATTTCAGTAAATGAAAGTTCATCGAATGTGATTAGCTTTTTTGCAAATTCGATGCGGTGCAAGATGATAAAATTTTCAATGGATGTGTAAGTTACTTCAGCAAAAACATTTGAAAGGTAACCGTAGCTATGATTCATTTTGTCAGCTAAATAAGATGATATTTTTGAAACGGGTAGTTTTTCCTCTAAATATACCATTTCAATAATAACGTCTTTAATTTTTTGTACTAAAATATTCTTACTACTTTCAACTACTTCTATACCATAATCTTTCAATCCTGAATGAAGTTCTTTTAACTTCTCATTTGAAATATCTCCTTTTATTTCAACTTCGGTATATCCTAAAAGGGCGTATGATAATTGTAGCTTTTCCAATTGTTCTTGCAAAATTCTCTTGCAAATAGCGTTGATATCATATTTTATATATAGCTTCATAATAATTTTTCAAATATAATACAAAATTTGTTTATACAACATTTTATGCAACAAAAACTCTTCTCCATAATAAACGATTGTTTTCGCCATTACAGATAAGAGTTTTTTTAGTAAAGTATATTTTAATTAAAGTTTTTCTCAAATAATAAGTTTCAAGTTTTTTTCTTCAAAAACCTTACTTTTTTGTTCACTCTTCAAATATTTTTCCATTGTCATTCTTGCCATTAAATAACTAATGGTTGATTCAGCTCCTTGGTTTAAGTTTACATAACTTTCTTCAAGTCCATCATAGCACCCGCCCGTACAAGGATTATAAATTATTTGGTTTAAATGATTTCTGCCTAAGAACCAATCAAAAGCTAAATCCATTTTTTTCTTATAATCTTCTTCTTGAAAAACGTCGTGAAATTTCTTCAAAGCCAAAATCGTGTAAGATACATCAATGGGTTGTTCGCCCCCAATTACGATTTTGTCTAAGTTGTCACCCTTGTGGGACCAACCTTTGTTTGAAATCACTTTGATGCGGTCTTCACGGTATATTTTTGATAACAAAAAGTCAAACGTTTTCTTGGCAATATCTTTATACATCCGTTCACCAGTTGCCAAGTAGGCACATAACATGGCTTCTGGAAGAATACTGTTTCCGTAGGTCAAATAACTTTCGAACCAATCCCAATCTTTTTCAGATTCATGACGATACATCTGAACTAAACGATTGGTTAATTCTTTGATTAAAGCCATATCTTGCGGATTCTGGTTATCAATATTTCGGTAATATAAACCCTTCACAATAAACGCCATTGCTCTGGTTGAGTGAATATTATGAACTTTTGATAAGGCTGCCTGCATCGTCAATTGAGCTTCATCAATCAATTCTTTTGGCAAAATATCTTGTAATGAAATCAAATATCCCAAAGCCCAGATTGCTCTACCGTTTGAATCGGCAATATTGGTTTGATAATTCTGTTCGGTGAAATTTCTATTTTCGTCCACGTAGTTCAAAAAATAGCCTTGTGGTTGCAAACAGAATTCAATGAAATTGTAATAAATTTCGATATACTTTAAATCTTCCTCGTCACGGGTTGATTCATAATGTTGGCACATTGAAACCAATGCTCTGGCGTTATCATCAATCGTATAACCTGAGTCAATATCAGGTTGATTAACGATACAAAATTGATACATCCCGAAACTTGTCGTCATTCTTTTGACGTGGTCAAGATTTATCTCGGGAGTTCTATAATTCAATGGAATTTGACGTTCGCTCATAATTGAAAACAATGAAGCATGGGCTATGGCGGCATTTTCCCAAACTGATGGAACAATTCTATGTAAACCTTTCATGCTGATACTATTTCGTAGTTCTTCTTGGTCAAGCAATGCAATTACAGCCAAAGCCAATTGTTCAGAGTTTTCGAAATCAATAATTATTCCTGCATCATCCTGCAACACTTCTTGTGCATGAGGAATTGGAGTGGAAACAATGGCACAACCACAACTCATGGCGTATGAAAAAGTCCCTGAAACAGCCTGATTTGGGTCTTTTGATGTGAAAAGATAAATATCAGTCAATTGTAAATATTCTAATAAATCGGGGAGTGCCACAAATTCGTTCACAAATTGCACGTGATTTTGTAGATTTAATTCCCCAATTTTTGCTTCAAGCATTTCTCGGTATATCTCACCTTCGTGTTTTACGACAGATGGATGCGTTTTACCAATAATCAAAAATACAATGTCGTCGTTGTTTTCAATAATGGCTGGAAGGGCATTCAATGTTGTCTCAATTGATTTTCCCGAACTCAAAAGTCCAAAAGTTGAAAGCACTTTCTTGCCCGCCAAATTGTATTTTTCTTTCAAAAGTTCTCTTCCTGAATGGGATACTAAATGCGTGCCATGAGGAATTACAGTCACTTTTTCAGATTTGATGCCGTAGTCATTCACCAAAATTTTTGCCGATAAATCAGTCATGACAATGATTGATTTGCAAGCCTTTACGATGTCATTCACCCGCAATTTCATAGACTGGTTTGGCTTTGGCAAAACTGTATGAAAAACCAATATCACAGGTTTTTTCAAGAAATTAATAAATTGCAAAAACTCATAATCTTTCTCTCTGAAGAGACCAAACTCATGTTGAACCAAAATCATTTTAATATCATCATTCTTATTGATTTTCTCGGCTAACTTTATGAAAGCATACTTTTCATTAATATTAAGAATGTATTTAATATCATCATCGTAAGTATGTTTTTCGTTTGAGTTTTCAATCGGACAAACACTAATCTTGAAGGAATTATTGTATTTATTATTGAGTGATTTTATTAAATCTTGCGAGTAAGTAGCGATGCCGCATTCACGGGGAGGATAAGAAGTTACAAACAGAATTTCGGGTATTGCTTCGGCAATTTCCGATTTTAGTGAGCCTCTCTGATTGACAATCCTTTGTCTTTCACCATATATCAGGCGACTACTGTGATTAACTATTATTTCATTTTTCATTTTTCGGGGGAACAGGCTTTTTAAAAGTTTGACCTTGAAAAACGGAAGTCGTCCTTCAAAAGGACGACTTCCGTAGTCCAATCATATCAATTTAAAAACTTGTTTTTTAGGTTGGGCTAATAATTACGTTTAACATTAATTCTTTCAATAATCCTGATAAACTGACGGAAGCGACAGCAATTTGCTCATCAGCAGCACCGTAATAAATGTAGAGTTTGTCTTCAGCGATGATAGAACCTGTGGGGAAACAAACATTATTGACTTCACCTGTGAGTTCCCATTCTTCTTGGGGTTCAAACAAAGGATAAGGCAATCTGGCAATTTCTTTGTACGGATTTTTTAAATCAAGTAGGGCAGCACAAGCTGTATAAACGTAACCTTTGACCGTATCATAAACGCCATGATAAATCACTAACCATCCTAACTGCGTTTCAATGGGTGGACATCCTCCACCGAGATAACTAACTTCATGCGTGTATTTTGAAGCCATCACAATATTATCATCAAAATGGATGAAATAATTTTGCCAATAATCGGTTGTTAATTCCTCCAATTTCTCAACACAGGCAATTTGAATATCGGGTTTTATGCGGTGTAGAAAGTAGAATTTTCCATCAATTTTTCTCGGAAAAAACATTACATTTTTGTCCCACAACAAAACTTTTATTCCTTTCTTTTCAATAACTCTTTCATGTTCATTAAACCGCAAATATTTCTCATTTAATGGAGTCCGAGAACCAGCTAAGCGATTAAACTCTCTGTAAACAAACTGGGGGACCATTAAACCTTTCTTTTCCCAGGTGATTAAATCTTTTGAAATGGCGTAAGCACACAAAGCATTCACACCATCATAAGCCGCATAGGTAAGATAAAAAGTATCTTCAATTTTAACAATCCTTGGGTCTTCAACACCGTGCATTTCATAATCAAATTGAGAAAAAATTACGGGCATATCGTAACGTTTTTCAACCGTGAGGGGGTCACTTAAAACACAATATCCAACGCTTGAATAATTACCTTTGCTAACGGCACGATAAAAGAGATGAATTTTGCCCTCGTGACTTATAACAGCAGGATTTAGCACACCCTCGTTCTCGAACCCTAATGAGGTTTTATTCAACAAAACACCTTCTTTTATTACCTCAATCATAGCTTTATTTTAATCTTAAAAATGTTCAAAAAAATATCACGAAATTATAATTTTTAGGAGTACAAAGGTGCGATTTTTACAAAGGGAAGGTGTTACATAACTTTATCAAATGTTTACATTATTCACATATTTAGCGAATGCCACAAAGACACAAAGTCTCAAAGGTATTTTTTATAAATTGTTGTAAAAAGTTGGTTTTGGTTTCTAAAAGTATGATGCTACTATGGTACTAAAAAACTTGTACCTTAGTGCCTTTGTGGCAAAAAATCAAGGCACAATTACCTCCAAACAATCGGGCATCATCACCGCTTTCACTTCCCTCACTTTCCCTAAATATTCACCATCCACTTGAAAATGAACCCTTCGTATTGATTTGATACTTAACTCATTGGTTTGAAACACCTCCGTTTTTTCAGCATCGTATTCTTCATGGGTGAAAACCATTTTTACCATTTCTCGCAACGATATTTTCTTCATTACGATTACCTCAAAAAGGTCATCATCCAGTTTCCCGATTGGATTAATGATTGCTCCACTTCCATATTTTGTGGCGTTGGCAATCACAATCATCATGGCTTTTACTTTAATGATTTTTCCATCAATTTTCATTAAGATATTCATTAAGGGATTTTGCCAAAGTACTTTGATTGATGCCATCATATATCCCCACATTCCACGCATAGGCTGATTTTCAAACTCTTTTACCACATAAGCATTCAACCCTACGTCACTCAGATGAATACACAACTCATCGTTAACTTTGATGGCATGGATTTTTTGACTGTTTCCTTTCAAAAGGGTTTCTAAGGCTTCGGTAGGTACATTGCTGATGTTAAATTCTTTGGCTAAACCATTGGCTGAACCTGCTGGAAGAATTCCTAATTGAATTTTTGTGTTAAGGATACATTCTGCTACTAATTTGACCGTTCCATCACCACCCACTGCCACTACTTTTTGAGGCGAGAATGCTTTGATTTTACCCTTAATGGTATCAAGATTAGAGTCTTTTGTGAGTTGAAATAAAGAAATAATATGTTTGGAATCGGCAAAGTAATTTTCAATTTCCTCAGTCCAGTTAATTTTACTGTTGCCTGAATTAGGATTGATAATAAATAGTAATTTTATCGTATCGTTTTGAGTCATAAACATTGTTATTTTACTAATAAATCAATTCCTAAATCCTATTTATAAACTAAAATGCTTAAAAAATCATACCACCCAATTAATGCTCATGTGAAGGTTTATCACGGTTATGGACATAAGAATAATCTCGTTATCTACGGTCACGTTTTGGCAGGCAGACCCGTGAGTCAAAGCAAGTTTACGGATAATGTATTTACGAATACCATTCATTTAATTAAACTGTTTTTTGTTAATCCGATTCCTCATGTCAGACTACAATTAATCTGGGAAAATCAACAGATTTTCACCACCACTGAGAGCGACGGTTTCTTTAAATTTGAATGGAAGTCTAATGAAACTGTCCCTGCGGGATGGCATCAGATTATGGTGCATATTGTTGATAATGAAGGATTTGTCTTGCAAACTGGTGAAGGAAAATTGTTTGTGCCACATTCAACGCAATATGGTTTTATTTCGGATATAGATGACACCGTTTTGGTTTCACATTCTGCCAGAACGGGCAAAAAATTGAGGGTGTTATTCACCAAAAATCCACGGAGTAGAAAGACGTTTTCGGATGTGGTGAAATTCTATAATCTCTTGGCACTTTCGCACACAACACCTGAGACGTTGAATCCATTTTTCTATGTATCCAGTAGCGAATGGAATCTGTATGATAACCTCAACGAATTCTTTAAATTTAATGATTTGCCGAAAGGGGCATTCCTTTTAAACCAAATAAAAAAGTGGTATCAATTATTTAAAACGGGGGCTTCAAAACACGAAGGTAAATTGGTGAGAACAAAGCGAATTTTTGATGCTTTTCCGAAACAAAGGTTTGTGCTTTTGGGTGATAATTCACAAAAAGACCCTGAAATTTATACGGCATTGGCGAATAAATACCCAGAGAAAGTTGTGGCAATTTACATTAGAAACATTAGTCCTGAAAAAGAAGTATTTGCGGCAAATATTTTGGCAAGTGTAGAAGATAAGACCATTGAGACTTGTTTATTTAAACATACTGATGAGGCGATTTTGCACGCAAGGGCAACGGGATTGATTGTGTAGGTTTTAGTTGTAGGTGTATTTTACGGAAGCCTTGGCTTTGAGCGAAGACTTCCGTAAAATACCCATTTTAACATCACATTCCAAACGCATTTTTAATCTTTTTAGAAGCTAATTCTTGTGCTTTTTTCGCCTCTGGAACTACCAATGCCATGCCAAAAAATTCGTGCGTAACACCATTATATAATTCATAATCAGTTTCCACGTCAGCCTCTTTTAGTTTATCCACCAATAGCTTTCCTTCCGTTTGTAAGGGGTCAATTTCTGCTCCGATGATTAAAGTTTTGGGTAATCCTTTCAAATTCGCTTTCACTAAACTAATTCTTGGGTCGGCGGATTGGGCGGTGCTTGTTAAGTAATTTTTAACGAACCACGCCATCATCGGTTTACTTAAAGGTTTTGCATTTGCATACTTTACATAGCTTTCAGAATTCATATCATTGTTTGCTACTGGATAGACAAGTACTTGATATAAAGGCATTTGCAACTTTTTATCACGTGCCATGATACTCACATTTGTCGCAAGATTACCGCCTGCACTTTCACCTACCAAAGCAACTTTTGAGGCATCACCTTTAAAAGAAGCCGCATTTTTTAACACCCATTTATAAGCATCAAAAGCAACCGTATGTGCCATTGGAAATTTATGTTATGGACCTTTTGGATATTCAACTGAAACTACGATTGCACCCGTCATTTCACATAAACCTTGGGTGCTTCCATGGTAAACGTCCACGTCGGCAATGACAAAACCACCGCCGTGATAATACACAATTACTGGAAACGGTGCCGTACCTTTTTGTGGCGTGTAAATATGAACGTGGGTTGTTCCACCCGTCACAGGAATATCCATGCTCATGGTGTCGCAAAGGGCAGTTGGCATAGGCATATTGTTATCCTTCATCACTGCCATCACTGCATCCGTTGGTGTTGGTTGGGTGCGAGCTTCTTTGGCGGTTAATGTTTCGACGGGTTTGCCACCGAGTGTCGCTAATTTTTCCATAACCACTTGCATTTCAGGCAGTATGGTTGTTCCCCAAGCAGGTGCAGGTCCAGAAGGTTTCAAAGATACATCTTCGTTTTTATCAACGACGCTATCTTTGGCATATTCATTAACCTCAGCGGTGTCAGAAGATTTTGGTTTACTGTCGCACGAGACAATTGATGTTATTAATCCTCCCATTAAAAGGAGGTTCAAGATTGTTGATTTTGTTTGCATAATTACTTAGGTTTAAAATAAAAATTCATTTTTGTAGAGTTTGCAAAGGTTAAGTATTTAAAAATCAATACTATAATCTATCTACTTTTCACCTTTCAACCCCGCCATCTACTATGATTTGAAAGGATTTACACTCAGAAACCGATACTCGGGTGAGGCTTTTAAAAACTTGCGACTTCAAGTACATAGTGCCGTTTTTATTAGCAGATATTAAAAAATGCACTTTTGTGTTAAATTCTCAAAATTACAAACTAACCAAATTTCGTAACTACACAATGATCTTAATTCATTACATCATTTCCATATTTCACATCAGGATGATAACACAAAAAAACGTTCCCTAAGTAAGAAAACGTTTTCATAACACCTAACCACTATTTAATTTTTTTGTGTCTTAATAAGAAGAGATTAAACAAATAAGACGCTTATGACTTGAAATCGTTTACTACGTATTTTCTTTGCGAATGAATCAAAACAACCACACAAAGGTGAAAGAATATCACGAATAAAGACTTACACAATTTTATTAAAATATTATATAATTCACACATTTCTGAAATATATATCATTTTTCAGAAAAAACTCCTTTACAAAATTGTGTTGTTGACTTTCAGTGAGGTTTTCAATGTCTTTCACAGCAATTTTAATGTGAGAGAATTTGTTATTGGAAGATAAGATATTAACTAAAGTTTTTTTTGATTCTGATGATCCAAATATTATTACTTCGTCATAATATTTGATAGTTTCACTTAAATCTTTGTGAAATTTATTGTGTTCCCGTTTTTGCTTAACTTGTCTTTTGCGTTTGTCTTCTTCCTCAAATTTTTCTGGGTGTACGAAAGTTGATTCGATTGTATTTAACTCAATGATGTCTGTTTTAAAATCCATTAAATGAGCATCCAAATCATCCATCCAAATGCCCAAACGTTTCCTTTTCTTCATTGTGTTGGTTTGATTAACTCAATTAGTGTGATTGGGGGCATATTTTCTTAAAATTTCGTTTAGAGAGTTATAATAATCTTGTAAATTCTTTAAATCAATCACAGGATTTTTTTCATTAGGAACAGTCACTGGCATCTCAGAAATATATTTTGAAAGTTCAGGATATTCGTCTTTAATAGTCATAGTAACTTTCAAGATATCAGCATTTAATTCTGCTTCAGTTTTCATAATTTATACGTATTTTAAATTGCGAACTAACTTTCACTGCCCACTCATTATATAATATCTATCTCTAAAATCAGTTTTCATCTTCAAGTAATCAGGGTGATTTTTTGCCTTGAACCAATGATGTTTAAAAAT
>JAYUIP010000673.1:0-1661 GCA_043765945.1 Arcicella sp. | reverse complement strand
AACCAAGACGGCATAAATCAAAACTATAATTTGGGTCCAAACGGGGCTTTTTATCATTAAAAAACGGTTCGCAATTGTATTGCGTTGAACCGTCCCCGTATAAATCAAAACTATCGCTACAAAACTGTTTTCCTTGAAATTTGTAAATAGCACCGTGCCTTTGAAATTCTCATAATAAGGAACAAATACATCGTTTGTCAATTGAGATTGACCCAAAAGTTTGTTTCTAATATAATCAATAATTTGTCTTGGATTAAATGATATTTTTTCAAATATTGCAATAATATCTTATCATCTTTTTCATAAACCAGAATATGAGAATAGTTAAAAGAAGGGTTTTCTTTCTCGCACAAATCGTAGTGTTGTTTAGTACGTTATTTGTAGTAACACAACACAACACAACACAATGGTTGGTAATGATAAGAAAAAGCAGACCTGCGAAAGAACCCGCAAATTACGAGATTGGATAACATAAAATGAAGGATGCAGAACCCGAGATGTGAATGCCGCCGTGAATATAAGAAACATAACAAAAATGTGGATTTTAGAACAAGAAAGAAATCCAGCATTTCAAATATCGTCTTTTACTTCTTCTTGTAAAAAGGAAGAAGTAAAAATAAGACCATCGTCGGTGAAATTCCTACTATTGATTTTACACTTTTTTATTTTTTGCTCTATAAAATAGGGCGTTTTAAATGAGAAAAGGTGTAATTATTTATGTCACAAAGTTTTTATATCCATTCATTTTTTTACTTCTCAACTGAAATAGTATTCATATCCATTCATTTTATTCGGTATCTCTATATTAGGTAACAAGGATGTGTTTGCGAAGTTTTCTTTTTTGCTCTTTTTTTCTTTATCTTGTTTATTAATGATGTATAATCCAGTTAGACCAATGATTGGGACTATTAATAATTCCATTTTATATATATTTATATATAAAGCATTTCCCTAAATTTTTATGTTTTGGGTAACCAGGAATCCCAAGGTTCGTGTTCGGGTTCAGGGACGAGATGTTTCTCTAAAAGACGTGTTTGTATGTTATCGGTAAAGTCCTTTTCAATATTTGCCTGTGGATTTAACCAAGGATTTTCAAAACGTTGGTATTCATTGTCAATACCTCGGAATGTCCATGCGGGTAATTCGCTCCGTGTCTCTGATATAAATGGATTTGCATTTTTGTATTGAATCGGTTCGCTTTGAGGAGTAAATTTAGTATATTCTTGAATATCCTTGCTATTAATATTGGCTTTGTTCCCGACAAGTGTAAATTATAGTTTTTTGCAATACTCTTCAGTTCATCCTGCTTCAATTTGCTTAAATTTGCCCCCAGCATTGTAATATATTGTATAGATATACAATATTTAAATCAATTTCATTGTCACAAATACAAAAAATTGAATGCAATATCACAATAACACATATCATCACAAATAAATAATAATATGGCAACATACAAGTTACTCGATTGGATTGCCGAAGGACTAGAACGAAATGTTACCAAAAAAACTGCACTTAAACGATTGAAAAAAGTTATTACACAAACGGCTTCTTTACATCATGATGCAGAAATATACGACCTCAATTATGCCATCACAATTGACCCACACATGATTAATTGGCGGGTTTTATCTCTCAATCGCTATGCTATCTTCTTCTTC
>JAYUIP010000672.1:0-1665 GCA_043765945.1 Arcicella sp. | reverse complement strand
GTCCAAAATATGTAGATAAATTAGTTAAAGTCTATACCAAAGACGGTAAAGATGAATGGATTTTGATACATATTGAGGTGCAAGGTTCAAGAGATGAAAACTTTGCTAAGAGAATGTATACTTATCATTATCGAATTTTTGATAAGTATGATAAGCCCATTTCGGCATTGGCTATTCTAACGGATAAGAATAAGAAATTCTGCCCCGATGGTCTTGAATATGACTTTATGGGTACGTCTTTTCAGTTCAAATATAGTGTTTATAAGGTTTTGACAGCGAATTTGAAAGAATTAAAGGCAAGCAATAATCCATTTGCTATTGTGGTTCGGGTGGTGCAAACTGCTTTAAAAAAGGGAACTATTCCAGAAGAAAAACTATTTGAATTGAAAATAGAATTAGTTAAAGAACTTTTGAAAAAGAATTTTGCGAAGGAAAAAATTAGGAATTTACTACAATTCTTAAAGCTCTATGTTCGTTTTGAAAATACAGAATTAATCAATAAATTTGACAAAGAAGTTGAAAATATAACAAACAATCCAACGACTATGGGACTTGAAGAATTTGTATTAGATAGAGAAAGACGAATGGCAAGAAAAGAAGGCTTGCAAGAAGGTCGTCAAGTAGGACTTGAACAAGGACTTGAACAAGGACTTGAACAGGGTAAAGAGATTACAGACTATGCAAACAAATTTGCTTTCACAAAATCATTGTTGATACAAACTGATTTTTCAGAAGAAAAAATTGCTGATTTAGTTAGCGTTGATGTAGGATTTGTAAGGAAAGTAAAAGCAGATATTTCATAAAAAAATCCCTTCAAAATTTTGAGGGGATTTTTTTATGAAATATAATTCCTACATTCCCCCAGAAATAAAATTCTGTAAATGATTAATCGTATCTTTCTGATCCTCAATGATATAGCGAACCACGTCACCCATTGAAACTAAGCCAACAACGTGATTGTCCGCCAGAACGGGTAGATACCGAATGTGTTTATCCGCCATCAGTTCCATACATCTTTCAATCGTATCCTCAAATTTTACCGTCGCAGGGGCAGAATCCATAATCTCTGAAACCAGCGTATTATGCGAGTGTTTGCCTTTCACAATTACTTTTTGAGCGTAATCTCTTTCAGTGACAACACCTACAAAATTGTCATCCTTATAAACAACCAATGCTCCAATATTTTTTTGGACCATGATTTCCAAGGCATCGTAAACCGATTTTGAGCCATCAATGATGGTGACAGCGTTGCCTTTGTGGTTAATTAGATTTAATACTTTCTTCATAAACAGATTAGTTTTGGTTTTTTAGGAAGTAAAATTTATATAGATTATTTGATAAATACAAATTATTTTACTAAACTTGAAAAACCCCAACCTTAAAATCTTTCGTAATCGGAGCATGATTTGCCGCTTCAATGCCTTTTGAAATCACTTTCCGAGTATCCAAAGGTTCAATAATTTCATCCACCCACAGCCTGGAAGCAGCATAATAGGGCGTAGTTTGAACATTGTATCTATCCATAATTCCTTTCAAAATTTCGTCTTCTTCTTCTTTTGTTAATTCTTTTCCTTTGGATTTCATGGAAGATATTTGCGTTTGTAGAAGTGTTTTTGCGGCTTGCTCCCCTCCCATCACGGCAATTTTTGCCGAGTGCCAAGCGTA
>JAYUIP010000671.1:0-4907 GCA_043765945.1 Arcicella sp. | reverse complement strand
TCTTCTTGAACAAACAATTGTTTAGCTTTTTTGAACAAATCTTTGGCAAAGGGAAATATGCTTCCTTTCGCTTCCGAGTTGGATTTTTTAATAAGGTTCGTTTGGTTGCTTGCACCATCAGTGAACGTAAAAGTTCCTTTCATCTGTTGCTTGTTTGATAGTTTCTAAACCTGTTTCTACGTTGGGCTACGGTTATCTTAGTTAAATAATACCCGTTTTATGAGTATTAATCACTAAAAAATCATTCAAATCATAGCAGTTTAGACTATGATTCCTTTTACAATGCTCCAAAACTGTGCCAAAAAGCAACGCTTTTTTGGAGATTATTATAATAAACCAACACAATGCTTTAAAACATTGATAATAAACCAATTAATACTATTTTTAATTATTGTGACTTTGTGTGTCAAATTAATATTATCCACAAACAGTGAAAATAATGGATATAATGTGTCTTAAAATAAATAATTGCACATTAGCGAAAATTATGCCAAAATTTTTCAAGCAGACTTCGTTTAAAATCTGAAATTATGAAGTAATAAAAAACTGAAACCGTTTGAAAATATACCATTTGAAAATTTGGCAACATCAAACAAGGATACCGATTATGGTAAAAGAAGGAATTCGAGAAAAGTATAATTTTAAATGCGAGCGAAGGCTTTCCGTTACTTGTTATGCTTTCACGCACAAATATTACAAGATATTTTTAAAATAACAAGTTTTTGAGTATTTATTTCACTTTCTTGACAAATGAGCATTTTAGCAACTATTTTTAATCGCCTGAGAATTACGTAGTTTGGAAATGCGTAAAGAAACATAAGGATTATCGTCAGGAAAACGGCTTTAAGTATGTAAAAAGGATATTTTTTCGCATTCAAGTATTTGATTTTCAATTGTTTAATTGCAAAAATCTATGAATCAAAATAATTAATACTAAAATTTAAAAAATAGGCTTTAGGATACTCTTTAATCTTTTAGACAAATTTCATATCAAGAAGCAATAATAGAAACTCGAATAGCGTAATCTTGTGTAGATGGGGACAGACGAACTTATACAAACTTTAAAACGATGTCGAAAGAACGACAGAAATGCACAGCGGGAACTTTATGAAAGTTTTTACCGCTTCGGATTGTCTGTGTGCCTGCGGTATGTAGCGAATATTGAAGAGTCCCGAGAATTATTGAATGATGGTTTTATGAAAGTGTTTACGAATATAGAACAGTATAAACCTGAATATCCTTTTGTAAGTTGGTTCAAACGAATATTAATAAATACTTGCATTAACCACCTCAGAAAATCTCATCAAAATGTACCAACCTCCGAATTAGTAGAAGCACAAGAAGTTGGTTTTGAATTGGACTTATTTGGGAAGTTTTCAGTTGAAGAAATTGGTCATTTGATTCAACAACTTTCTCCCTCCTATCGAACAGTTTTTAACTTGTACGTTATTGAAGGTTTTGAACACAAAGAGATTGCGGAGATGTTGGGAGTTTCAATTGGTACTTCACTTTCAAATTTGCATAAAGCAAGAAAAAAATTGCAGGAGTTGATTTTGATTAATGATTTATAAATTTTGTAAAGTAGAACAGGACTATGCGTCGCAGTTAAAACCCTGTTCTACTTTATCTTTAAAATAATGGAAGAAGAAAACGATTTTGATAAATTATTTGGTTCTAATCTGCCAAATTTTGCTGATAAGGATTGGCGAAATTTAGAAGGGCAATTGAACCAATATGACCTTAAAAAGCAATTCACAAGATTGTTATGGGCTTTGCCTGCCTTGGGTGGAATTCTAATGACGATTTCTGGGATTTTATATTACCAATTAAACCAAACTCGACAACAGGTGCGGTCGTTGGAAGACCGACTTGTGAGTATATATGAAAACAAGAAGGCAGAACCCGAAATTAGTCCTCAGAAAATTGTGGTTCATGACACGATTTATAAACAAATAGTTATTCGAGAAACGATTAGAGAAATTCAAACAGAAAATTCAAACTTAGCCAATAATTTAAACAATATTTATTACCAAAAATATGATAATAACTTTACTGAAAATCAAGGGATTACGGAGAGAGAGAAATATATTGGAATTAATAAATTATTAGGTAAAAACCCAAAATTAAGCGCTTCAAACCTTGCGGTTGATACTGACTTATCGAAGTATAAAATGCTTGAATTTCCAGAGGATTCATTCATAGAAAACAATCATTTTTCTTTGATTCCAAATTCGGTAAGTGTGGGTATCTTGGGAGGAATTCAGAAACCCATTGGGAATGATTTTGAGAAAGGTGGTGGAAATGATTTTGGTTTCAGAACGGTTTTAGGGTATAATAACAGCAAAGGGCAAGAGCGTTGGGGAGTTGTTTTAGACTTCCAACAGAGCAATTTATTCTTTGATTTTAATAGAAGAAACGGCATGGAAAAGTTTCCTCCCCCTAAAAGACCAAGACCAAACGGAAATAAACCCAATAGATTAGAAATTCCTAAGTTTACGGTGAGTAGAATCGGATTAGGCGGACGGTATAATTTACTGTTTAGTGATAAAATAAAACCGTATTTCGGAGCAAGTTGGAATGTGCAATTACCTAATTTATTTAAGATTGATTATCATTTCGATGACCAATCCAAAGACGATGAAACACAATCTCAGGATAAAATAACGCATCTTATTGGCTTAAATTCAGGCGTTAACGTCCTGCTATCCAGTCGTTTGTCTTTGAATGGGGAAGTATATTATCAAACCCCAATCTCAAAAGAAGATAATATCGATAATTTAGTGGGAACACCAAACGTCTTGGGAGGACGAGTGGGCGTGAGTTACCGTTTCGGGAAATAACCCGTTTTTTAGATATCTAATCGACAATTTTATGAACATTTTAAGATTAACATTTGGACTAATTTTTATTGGAATTAGTTTAGAAAGTATTGCTCAAACCACAAAATCTGAACCCATTTTCGGGTCGGTTGTAGAGCGAAAAGTACTGAAAGATTCTACAAAAAAGAAGGTTTCATTTAATCCCTTAAAACCCGCTTTCTTACGTATGGGTGTAATAGGAGGAGGATTAATTGGATTTGAAAACACCTCTACTGAAAAAGGTAGAACGTCTGGAATTAGAGTAGAATATGGATTTTCAAATCGCTGGGCTTTGGTGGGTGAAGTGTCGGGAAACCGTTTTGAAGGGGCAACCTTTTCGAAAGGTCAGGCTTCGTTGGGAGTTAATTGGATGCCTTTCAAAAGTAGAAGATTGCAACCGTATTTTGGTTTAGGTGGTGGCGTTGGTAGTGATGGTTTTAGAGGTGGGCGTGGAGGAAGAGATGGTCGTGGATTTGATGCTTGGGATAATAATGATGATGAAAATAACCGTAATTCATCAGGTTTTGCCTTAGTGAGAACTGGCTTAAATTATGTGCTTTTCAAAAAGATTATTACGACCGCTGAAATGGGTTATCAGGTTCCCTTCAATATAAGTAATTCGAGCGGAGGTTTGTCTCTAAGAGGTGGAGTTGCTTATCAGTTTGGCAAGAAGATAAGAAAGTAATTAAAGATTTTTTCATAATATAGAGTTTAAGTGATTTGGAAACGCTACAATGATTTTTGTAGCGTTTTTTGTTTGCAACCGCATAGTTCATGTAGAGAAAATGGAGGGTTTGATTACGTTAAAATTTAACATAGAGATTAAGAGGATTAGAGAGAATTGGAAACTCAAATTTTCATTATATAAAATCTATTTTTTTGTGTTGCATAATTTCGCTTTATTTACATCAAAAAATCTTATGAAAACACTTTTTACATTTTTGAAGTACTTCTTTTTAGTAATCGTGATTCTTATTTTGGGCTTTGTGGTTTTCAATTGGAAGAACGATGTTTCTGTTGAAGAATTAAAGAAAAAATATGCCAATGCAGAATCTGAATTTATTGAAATTGAGGGAATGCAGGTGCATTTTAGAGACCAAGGAATTTCGACTGATTCGCTGCCAATTGTGTTGATTCATGGGACTGGAGCGAGTCTGCATACGTGGGAGGCTTGGGTGAATGAATTGAAAAATGAACATCGGATTATTACGTTAGATTTGCCAGCCTATGGACTCACAGGACCGAATCGAACGGGTGATTATTCTCAGGATTTTTATGTAAGTTTCATGGATAAATTTCTTTCAAAACTGAATATTAAACGTTTTATTTTAGGTGGAAACTCTTTGGGCGGAGGTATTACGTGGGCTTATGCGTTGGAGCATTCTGAGAAGGTAAGCAAGATGATTTTAGTGGATGCGGGCGGTTATCCTATGGTCTCAAAATCTGTTCCAATTGCCTTTCGAATTGCTCGTATGCCCGTTTTGGGCAATATTTTCAAGTATGTTCTCCCCCGTTTTATTATCGAAAAAAGTTTGCAGAATGTCTATGTGCATGATGATAAAATTAAGCCAGACTTGATTGAACGTTATTACGATATGGCAAGTCGGGAAGGGAACAGAAAGGCATTTTTGGATAGAATGAAATCATCCCTAAAGAATGATAAATACTTAAAAATCAAAACGTTAACGATGCCAACTTTGATTATTTGGGGCAAACAAGATGGGCTAATCCCTTTGGATGTTGCGGAAAAATTTCATGTTGATTTGCCAAAGAACACTTTGATAATTTTCAAAGATTTAGGGCATACACCGATGGAAGAAGACCCGATGGCAACAGTGATGGCAGTGAAAGATTTTTTGAAGAAACGATAAAAAAATTATTAGCTTTTAATGGTTTTGTATGTTAAATTTCTATTTGATAATATTTTACAAATTACCAATTTCTTGAAAATACGTTTAGAGATTCCATTTGATTAGTTAAATTTCTAACCAATACTTAAACATATTTTTTATGATATTTATTTTATTAAATAGTCAACACTATTCAATC
>JAYUIP010000670.1:0-1666 GCA_043765945.1 Arcicella sp. | reverse complement strand
GCTTTTGACCAATATTTACAATTTGTTGGTAATTTTGTGAGGCATTGAATTTACTCAACAATTCAACACATCAATAATTTAACAATTGAATTATGTTCCAATTAGACCCAAATAAACAATATCCCAAGAAATTATACTCAAAATCGGTTATCCGTTTTCAGGATTGCGACCCATTGAAGCACTTGAATAATGCCAAATATTTCGATTATTTCTTCAACGCTCGTGAAGACCAAGTTGCCACAATTTATGAGTTCGATTACAACGATTATTTCGAGCATAATCAGACCTCTTGGGTGGTTTATAATCATCAAATTGCCTACGTTTCTTCGGCAAAAGTAAGCGAGCGAATCAAAATTGTTTCTTCCATCATTTATTACAATGAAAATACCATCGTGACGGAATTTGTGATGACGGATGAGGATTGCAAAACCGTGCGTGCCGTGCTTTGGACTACCTCAAAATACATTGATGTTCCTTCGGGTAAAAAAACTAATCACCAACCCGAAGTGACCAATTATTTAAAAACTATTTGCGTTGAAGGGATTGATTTTGAGCATATTACGTTGAACATGAGAATAAAAACGATTAAGAAGGAATTATTGGAGGGGACGTTTATTGCAACTACATAGATAAACAGGTGACTTATAATTGGAAATAAAGATTAGACAACTTTCTTAAAAATTGTCTAATCCCAAATGTTTCAAGTATTCTGTGCAATTAAAAAATATAGGGGCATTCCTACCGTAATATTTACTGGAAAAGTTACGGCAAGTGCCATCGGTAAATAAAGCCCTGGATTGGCTTCTGGAACCGTTATTTTCATGGCTGCGGGTACGGCAATGTAGGATGCACTCGCTGCCAAAATTGCAAACATAAATCGATTGGTGATGTCATTTGTAATGAATGAGCTTAGTAAGGCAAAAGTGCAACCGTTAACCAAAGGAATAATTATGGCAAAAATTAGAGGAAATAATCCGAACGAAAAGAATGCTTTTAATTTCCTGCCACTCGTGACACCCATGTCCAAAAGAAAAATAGCCAAAAAACCTTTGAATAAATCATTTGTAAATGGCTTTATTCCCTCGGCTTGTTTTGCATTTGCCAGTAATCCAATTACTAAACTTCCTAAAATTAACAGTACACTTCCGTTGGTTAATGAATGCCTTATAACGGACGAGATTTTGATTTTAGCAACATTCTCTTCTTTATTAAAGATTGAGATTAGCACCAGTCCCATAATGATTGCAGGAGATTCCATTAAAGCCATTATTGCCACCATGTGACCGTGGAGGCTTAATTGTTGAGATTCGAGGTAGGAAACGGCTGTCACAAAAGTTACTGCACTTACCGAGCCATACGCTGCGGCAACTGCACCTGCATCGAACACATTCAGCTTTTTTCTTAAAATAAAGAAAGTATAAAACGAAATTAACAGTGAAATACTGATACCAAATATCATAGACCAAGCAATTTCGCTTGAAAAAGTTTCATGGGTTAATTCCTGTCCGCCTTTGAAGCCAATCGAAAATAATAAATATAGAGAAATAAATTTTGATGAATTTGGAGGTATTTCCAAATCACTTTTCAAATAAACGGCAAAAACACCAAGTACGAAAAAAAGTAATGCAGGGTTAGTTAAATTTTCAATGAGTAAATTAAGATTCAT
>JAYUIP010000669.1:0-4909 GCA_043765945.1 Arcicella sp. | reverse complement strand
GGTCTTTCAAGGCTAATTCAAATTCAATTTCCAAATCTGCCCCAACAAGATTTGAATTAAATCCATTAGTTCCAGTTTTACGCCGATAATCTTCATTCAAAACTCTAATCTGCGACTTTATTTGCTCATCTGAAATGTTTGTATTATTAGGACCGCCAATGAAATTTGATTCATTGTTATGTACTACATGAACCACCACTGGAATTCTATAAACTTTTTCCGTAATCCTTGAACTTTGCCCTCTTTGACTATTTTGAAATTCCCTGATTTGATATTCAAATTCAGCTTGCTGCTTCAACCAATTTGGATTTTGCAATTGCTTAATTTTATTACCAATTGAAAATCCGCATTTCTCCTGAGCAAAAGAAGAAGTTGAAAAAAATACCAGTAAAATTCCTAAATAGTTCTTCATAGTTTTGTAAAACGAATCTCCTGATTCGTTGTTAATTTTGATTTATTTTAATAATGAAATCAAACGAATCAGAAGATTCGTTTTACAAAATTAACAACGAATCAGGAGATTCATTTTACACTACTCTTTCTACTTCTAATTTTTCGTAAGCTAAGATAATATCACGGACTAAACGATGTCTAACCACATCGGCTGCGTCCAATTCTACAAATTCTATGCCTTTAATTCCGCCTAAAATTCGCCTTGCTTCCGCCAAACCAGATTTTACTTTGGTTGGTAAATCAATTTGCGTTTTGTCACCCGTAATAATCACCTTCGACTGAATTCCCATCCTTGTCAAAAACATCTTCATTTGCATTGGAGTGGTATTTTGAGCCTCATCTAACAAAATAAAAGCATTATTCAAGGTTCTTCCACGCATATAAGCCAACGGGGCGATTTCGATTACTCGGTTTTCGATAAAGTATTTCAGCTTCTCAGGTTGAATCATATCGTCCAAAGCATCATAAATTGGGCGAAGATACGGGTCAATCTTTTCCTTTAAATCACCTGGTAAAAATCCTAAATTTTCTCCCGCTTCAACGGCTGGACGGGTGATGATAATCTTCTTGACTTCCTTATTTTTTAAGGCTTTCACGGCAATCGCAACGGCTGTGTAAGTCTTGCCCGTTCCCGCTGGACCAAGGGCAAAAACGATGTCATTTTTAGCCGCCGCATCAACCATTTTTTGCTGATTTGGGGTTTTTACCTTAATTACAACTCCTTTTGTTCCGTACAACAAAACACCTTCCTCATCTTTTAAATACAGTTTTTGGTCAGAATCAGGACTTCTCTCCTCGAAAATATAGGTTTGAATTTGTTCCTTTGTGATTTTGCCTTGCTTTTGATAATGAGCCACGAGGGAATCAAGAATATCATTGATTTTAATAATTTCGGGCAATGAACCCCGAATCGTGATTTCGTTGCCACGAGAAATAATTTTACTCTGTGGAAACGCCGCAGCAACTTGTTTAATATTGCTGTTTTCGATGCCAAGAAAACCAACTAACTCGACATCTTCTAAGGTGATTACTTTTTCAGTCAAATTTTTATTTATTTACGATTGAACAATTATATAAATCTACTAAAAAAAGCATATCATTGTTTTAGAAATACAATATAAAAAAACTCTTGGTAGCTTTTTGATTGATATTCAGTTGATTAAGGAATTTAGGAAATATCATCAATCGGAAAATTGAAATTTATTTTGTAAAATTGTATAAAAAACGAGTAAAGATTAACTTTGAACAGGTTCAAAATAACCCAATGGAACAAGCTAACCAAAATAACGGTAATTTCAAGAAAAATGGTACGTATGCAGGTGGAAGAATCAACGGACAAAATCGTTGGTTGGATACTGGATTAGGCAAAATCCCCCCGCAAGCAACCGATTTGGAGGAAGCTGTTTTAGGTGCTTTGATGTTGGAACGTGATGCTTTAACGGACGTAATTGATATTCTTAAAGTTGAATCATTTTATAAAGAGGCTCATCAAAGAATCTACGGTGCAATTACTCAATTATTCGCCAATTCTGAACCAATAGATTTATTAACCGTTAAGAATCAGTTAGTTACAACTGGAGAATTGGAGATGGCGGGTGGAATTCAATACCTTGCTGAACTTACGCAACGAGTAAATTCAGCGGCAAATATTGAGTTTCACGCTCGTATTGTGGTTGAACATTCTTTAAAGCGACAGTTAATTACGGTTTCCTCAGAAATTCAAAAAATGGCGTATGAAGACACGACAGATGTTTTCATGTTGTTGGATAAAATTGAGCAAGAACTTTTCAGAATTTCAGAAGCTAACATCCGTAAAAATTATGCCGATATGGGGCAAATTATGCGAATGGCTTTGGTGGAATTAGAAATGAAGAAAGACCAAAAAGAAGGCCTGACGGGTGTTCCAACAGGTTTCACGGCTTTGGATAGAGTAACTTCTGGATTTCAGAAAACTGAATTGATTATTATTGCGGCGAGACCCGGGATGGGTAAATGCCTTGGGAAGGGAACGAAGGTTTTGATGTTTGATGGTTCATTAAAAAAGGTTGAAGATGTCATTTCAGGAGATTTATTGATGGGCGATGATTCAACTCCAAGAACAGTCAAATCAATTGCTCGTGGTCGTGAAAACATGTATTGGGTACGTCAGAATAAAGGATTGGATTATCGAGTAAACGAAAGTCATATTTTATCATTAAAACGTAGTAGAAATGAAGGGAAACACACAAATGGTGATATTCTGAATATTACGGTCAAAAATTATTTAGAGAAATCTGATAAGTTTAAAACTAATTATAAAGGGTACAAAGTGGCAGTTGAATTTGAGGAACAACCACTTTCTTTTGAACCTTATTTCTTAGGTTTATGGTTGGGTGATGGTCATTCTTATTCATCAAGAATTACGAATATTGATGAAGAAGTTATTGAATACATGAGTGATTACGCTCAAACCCTGAATCAAACAGTTTCAGTTTATGAGCAAAAAGATAGAACAACGAATTATGCGATTACAAAAGGTTACAAAAGTAAAGTTGGTTATTCAATTAGTGGTGAGTTAAGAAAACATAACCTCCTGAAAAGCAAGCATATACCTCAATGCTTTTTAATAAATTCAAGTGAGAATCGTTTAAAATTATTAGCGGGATTAATTGATTGTGATGGACATTATTTAGTGGATTCAAACGGTTATGAGATTACACAAAAAAATCTTGAATTGACAAAGCAAATTAAATTTCTTTGTGATTCTTTGGGTTTTAGAACTTCAGTGACAGCCAAAAAAGCCTCAATTGCTTCAATTGACTTTGAATCTGAGGTTTATCGAATTAGAATTTATGGAGATATTGATAAAATTCCAGTCAGAATTGAACGTAAAAAAGCTGATACGTGGAAAAGTAAAGTAGATTGGAAATTAACTGGAATAAAAGTAGAGTTTGATAGAGTTGATGATTACTATGGTTTTGAGATAGACGGAAATCGTTTGTTCCTTTTGGAAGATATGACCGTCACACACAATACCGCCTTAATCCTTTCAGCGTGTAGAAATGCGGCAGTTGATCACGGACAAGCGGTTGCTTTTTTCTCCTTAGAAATGTCTTCAATCCAGTTGGTGAATCGTTTGATTTCTGCCGAGGCTGAATTAGAATCTGATAAATTACGTAAAGGAAATTTGCTCCCTCACGAATGGGCTCAATTACACGCAAAAATTGGGAAATTGACTAATGCACCAATTTTCATTGACGATACTCCTGCCCTTTCCATCTTGGAATTAAGAGCAAAAGCCCGTCGTTTAAAGGCACAACACGATGTTCAAATGATTGTGATTGACTATTTGCAATTAATGTCAGGCGATTCGGGGGGAAAAGGAATTGGAAATCGTGAGCAAGAAATTGCTAATATTTCAAGGTCTTTAAAACAACTTGCTAAGGAATTAAATGTTCCCGTTATCGCACTTTCGCAGTTAAGTCGTGCCGTTGAAACCCGTGGTGGTGATAAGAAACCGCAACTTTCCGATTTACGTGAATCAGGTTCAATTGAGCAAGATGCAGATATGGTAATGTTTATCTACCGTCCTGACTATTACGGTATTACGCAAGATGAAGCAGGAAATTCAGTGGCTGGCATTGGAGAATTAATTATCGCCAAAAACCGTGCGGGTTCATTAGATACGGTGCAATTGAGATTTATAGGAAAATACACAAAATATTGCGATTTGGATGCGGGAGATTACGGTGGATTTGGGGGAGATTCTTTACAATCGTTTACTCAAATTGAAAACCCAGTAGCAAATTTTGAAAACGGTGGAGCAAAAATTATGAGTAGTAAAATGAATAATCCAATGCCACCACAACAAAATCAAAATCCGTTTGGAAGTTCTCCTCCGAACCAGGATGTACCTTTTTAAGTTGGCAGTAGGCAGTAAAAAAGGGGTTCAAATCAGCTATTGATTTGAACCCTTTTTTACTAATAACTCATTTCCAGTAACTAATAACTACCTTGGACTTAGTCTAAAACTGACCGTTCCCGTTGAAATATCGGGCTTGTCACCATCCGAAGTTGGTTTAAATTTAGTTCTTTGAACGGCTCTTTTATATTGTTGAGCCACGGCTGGACTCACGGTACTTTCGATTTGCGTTACATCCACCACATCACCATCCGCATCTACTTTTATTCTGAACTTAATAATTCCAGTTTCATCAGAATCATCACTAACATTAGGACGGTTTGTCCAAGTCCACCCTGTAAGACTCAATGAGGGTTTAGTTCCTCCTCCGCCATCGCCACCTGGTCCACCGCCCTTTCCAGAACCGCCTCCTGTGCCATCCCCTGGGGGGTTTTTCTCGTAGGTTCCTCCTTTTACGACATTACCGTCGGGTTGTCCTTGATTGCCTTTTCTTCCACCAGTTCCATCGGCAGCACCACCTGCATTTGGATTGGAACCCATTGTTCCATTAGAATT
>JAYUIP010000668.1:0-4915 GCA_043765945.1 Arcicella sp. | reverse complement strand
TGGTTTCAAGCACTTGTCCAGCAGGTTCGAGTTTGGAATGGCACACGGTTTCAACGGGTTTATCAGCCGCTAATAAAGTGGCAAATCCCGCAACCGTCGGAGTAGGAACGTATTATCCAACGTGCCACGATGTAACAAATACCTGTTATAGCCCAACACCCACAACGGGCGTGACGGTGACAATAACGACTTGTATCTCAATCACTCAACCAGCCACTCAATCAGGTTTTCAAAACGTTAATAAATCTGGAACGGTATCAAACGATATAACCATAACGGGAGGATTTGGAACGATAACATATTCAAACGGAAGTGCCGACCCAGCGTGTGTTGCCCCTTCGGGAGCATCAGCTTTGCCTGGTTCAAGTAATTTGATAATTAATGCAGGTGGTTCATATACCTATACAACACCAACCATTGTAGGCACTTATTATTTCTGTGTAAAAGTCTGTGATTCAACCACGCCCACGGCGGATTGTAAAATAGCCACTTATGAAGTAAATGTGTTGCCTCCGCCTTGTAATGTGGGAAACACAGCCCCAAGAATCAATTGAGGCTGTGTCTATTTTGTGGTCGTTGTTTCCGTGATTTATGTATCAAAATAACGTCAATAAAGTGCCAAGACAAATAATTAAATACTATCTATTTTGAACAAATAGCTTGTGCGACTTGCACAGATTATTTTGATTGAGATTTAATAAAACAATAAAAAATACTCATGGGAAAGCCGCTACTTTACTCATTTATTAACGCAATAACTGGTTTCAGTTCTTATATTTCTGACAAATCAGGAATACAAGCAGACAGAGCTGTGAAATCTCGGTTTTTTAAAGGGGTTCATACTTTGTTGTTTGCGTTGTTGTGTACTTGTTTTTCATTTAATGAAATAACAGCTCAAATTCAAAAACAGAATCTTTGTCCTGCCACAACCTTTGATTTATTGACACAGGTGACCATTACGCCCGCTGCCCCCGCAGGGTCGTCGGTAAGTTGGCACATGGGTACGCCTGCCACAAATACCAATCAAATCAGCAATCCATCATCGGTTTTAGCGGGAATTTATTACCCAGCTTATAAAGATGTAACCAATAATTGTTTCAGTCCAACGGGAACACCTGTGCAAGTAACAATCAATACTTGCCCTCCTGTCTTGATGATTGAGAGGCAAAATATTTGTCCCGCAAATACCGTAAATTTATTAACGCAAGTACCCATTCTTTCAACACCACCCGCAGGAACAACCGTGAGTTGGCACACTGGCACACCAGCCACTGCCGCCAACGAAGTCAGTAATCCGTCGGCAGTTTTGGCGGGTTCTTATTTTCCAGCGTACAAAGATGCAGTGAATAATTGCTACGGGATTTCGGACGTGGGCGTTACGGTTACGATTGTAAGTTGCTGTAGTTCAAATGCGGTTACTCTATTGTTAAGTGCCACAACCAAACAAAATCTTTGTCCCGCCACAACGGTTGATTTAAGCACGATAACTGCAAGTAATCAACCCACAAATACCGTTCTAACGTGGCACGGTGGCTCTCCTGCAAACGATGCCAACAAAATTACGAATGTTACTGCTTTGGGTGCGGGAACTTATTATGCTGCCATTTATGATGCGACTAATAATTGTTACTGGGGTTCGCCAAGCGGTTCTGCCACCACGCCTTTCACCGTTTCGATTGTGACCTGCCCAAGCGTTTCACCGATTGTTAAAAACAATATTTGTCCATCAAACACGGTCAATCTATTCACGCAAGTGGGTTCAACCACAACCGTTCCTTTTGGTTCGACGCTGAGTTGGCACACAGGAACCCCTGCAACTTCGACAAACGAAATTACTTATGGAGCAACCGCAACGGGAGGGATTTATTACCCTGCGTACAAAGATGCCGTTAATAACTGTTATAGTCCAACGGGAATGCCGATTCAGGTGGTAATTAATCCTTGTTTACCGATTGTGAAACAAAATATTTGTCCAGCAACAACAGTTGATTTAATCGCCCAAGTAAACACCACAACCCCACCAGCGGGAACAATTGTTACGTGGCATACAGGCACACCAGCAACGGCTGCCAACCAATTAGGTTCAGCAAATTCAGTGAGTGGAGGATTGTATTATCCAGCTTTCAAGAATACGGTTGATAACTGTTACAGTCCAACGGGAACGGCAGTTCAAGTAGTGATAAATATCTGTGCAACAACGCCTTGTACGAATACTATTGCCACCTCAGCCACTACAAATCCAACAACTTGTGGAGGAAATAATGGCTCAATTACTATCTCGGGAGTTGACCCATCATCACCACAAATCATTAATTATCAATTCAATGGAGGTGTTGCTACCGTATTCAACGGACTTTCGGATGCCGCTGGGAAAGTTACGATTACGGGTTTATCGGCTGGTTCATACACCAATATTCAAGTGGTTGCTCCATGTATTTCGAGTAACATAAACACGGCATTGTTTGGTCCAGCGGGTTGCATTGCTCCGATAATTACACCAAAAGACAGCACGAAAATTATCTGTCAAAATATCAGTACGATTTCCACTTTAACCAGTTCGGTAGGTATCTGTTCGGGTTATCCATTAGTCTTAGGAGCTACGGCAAGTGTGACAAATATGGGTGGACAACTATGTATTACGTACGTGCCAAAACCTGGTTACATTGGGTCTGATTCAATCTGCATTCGAGTTTGTGAACCGCTTACGGGTGTTTGTACGCAAATAAAAGTGCCAGTAACGATTTCGCTAACACCAACTGCCATCAATGACTTTAATCTGACTTTGGTGAACACGCCAGTTTCTGGAAACGTGGCTACGAATGATACAAAATTGAATGTTACGGATGCTTTCGCATTGGTTACGAATACCTTAAACGGAACTTTAATATTTACGCCAAATGGCAGTTATACCTATATTCCAAATCCAAATTTTGTGGGTAAGGATTCGATAAAATATAAACTTTGTACCATCACGAATGTATGCTCAACGGCATGGTTATTTTTGACGGTCACAAAACCAAGCAATACTGATAATTTACCACCAATTGTCCAAAACGATGTGGCTCAAACGCTTAAAGATAAGGCAGTTACGGGTAATTTATTCAGTAATGATTTTGACCCTGAGAAAGGTCCTCTGACGGCTTCAACTTCGCCAGTGATTCCTCCCTTTTACGGAAGCGTGGTCATAAATCCAAGCGGTTCATATACTTACACACCAACTTTGGGTTTCACAGGAATTGATAAATTTACGTATCAAGTTTGTGATGATTTGAACCAATGTATAACGGCAGAAGTAACGATTTATGTAACGGCGGACGAAAATGGAATTACCGTGAATGATAAGCCAAATGCTCAGGATGACAGTTTCTTCACGTATTTGAATGTGCCAATTGCGGGTAACGTCAAATTGAATGATTCTGATCCGAACGGTAACGGATTGGTTTACACGACAACGCCAATTTCGCCCGTAACGAAAGGTACTTTATTGTTGAATACAAACGGAACTTTCACTTACACACCAAACACAAACTACTACGGAAACGATCAGTTTATATACAGAGTTTGTGATAACGGTTCTCCAAGTAAATGTGATACCGCAACGGTTTATATCGTGGTTGCTCCACAAGCACCGACTGCCATTCTGGACATCAACGTAACGGCAATGAACACGCCAGTTTCGGGAAATATCTTAACGAATGATAACGGCAACGGATTGCCGATGACTTTGACAACCACGCCAGTAATTGCTCCAAAGCACGGTACCATCGCAATTCAACCAAATGGAAATTATGTTTACACACCGACGCTTGGATTTGCGGGTAAAGATTCGGTAAGATATTATATCTGTAATGCCATCAATATGTGCGATTCGGCTTGGATAATGTTGAAAGTTATGCCTGTGCTTTTATCGTCGGGTGGCAACAACAAACCGATTGCGAATGATGATGTAGCTCAAACTTTGAAGAATGTACCAGTATCGGGAAGTGTACTTAATAATGACTTAGACCCTGATGGCACTCCGCTGACAGTCAGTATGTTATTGCAACCAGAAAATGGAACGGTCGTGATGAATCCAAACGGAACATTCACCTTCACCCCTGACCCAAATTTCACGGGTGTTGATATTTTCAAATACATTGCTTGCGATGCTCAAGGACTTTGTGATACGGCTTCGGTGGTTATTAGAATTAATCCAGACTATAATGGAACGGCAAATGATAAACCAAATGCCCAAGACGATGCAGTGATTACGAAACAAGGCATTCCCGTAAGTTCAACGATGAAACCAAACGATTCAGATCCGAATCCTGGACAAACTTTGACTTACACCACCACGCCAATAAAGGCTCCTCTTCACGGAACGGTTACGCTCACGGCAGCGGGGAATTATACCTACACACCTACGGGAAGCTACACGGGTCCAGATAGATTTACGTACAAAATTTGTGATAATGGCTCGCCAAGTTTGTGCGACACGGCAACGGTTTATGTCATGATTACGCCACCTGCGATTAGACCAATTGCGGTGAATGACATCAACGTAACGCTTAAAAATACTGCAATATCGGCAAGTGTGTTGATTAACGATTATACCAACGGATTGTCGCCATTAAGTACTACGATGATTACGCCTCCTGTGAATGGAACGGCTGTTTTATTAACAAATGGCACTTATACTTATATGCCAAATACGAATTATGTCGGTAAAGATTCGTTGAAATACACACTTTGCAATGGTATAAATTGTGACACGGCTTGGGTTTATATCAGCATTTTACCACCAGTTCCTTCGGCAGATGCTAATAATAAACCAGTGGCAAATCCAGATGTATCAATTACGAATACTAATGTGCCAGTGGCAGGGTCGGTTGGAAATAATGACATTGAATCAGATTTAGGACAAATATTGACCTTT
>JAYUIP010000667.1:0-4922 GCA_043765945.1 Arcicella sp. | reverse complement strand
CTTTGGTACTTATTTTTATTATTGTGTAATCTTTGTTGCTAATCAAAACTTCCACGTTTTGAATATCACTATAAGAATTTAGGGCTTTTTCGGTAACGGGGGAATAACTGCCATGAGCTTCTAAAACTGATGCGAAAGTGGTTAAACCTGCTCCTTTCTTTCTTACAATAAACATTGGGTCTCTTCTCAAATTAAAGTTTGGGTCAGACGCTCCTGTTCTTCCGAGTAAAATACTATCCGACTCTGTAGTGGCACTTAGGTAAGTATAAAAAACACCATCGCCCATCCATGAAAGGTTCGTTGAGCCATTGTTTGCTTTGGCTTCGCCTTCTTTCCAAATATGTTGATAACCGTCGCTTTTGCCCAACTTTTTCATTTGATTTGGAATAGCAACTTTTGTATTGATAGACATTAATTGCCCCATAAAATACAATGGCAAATCATACGTATTTTCAGAAACTGCATTTATATTAAATACATCTAACACAAATGGATTTTTGAAATCTTTGGAATCCACTACTAACAAGGTTCTCCTTTGATTTACACCAGTATAAGCATTAGAATCTGTTGAACTGATATATTGAACCTCGGGGTTTGAAAAGTTATAATCGTTTAATTTTGGCGAAAACTTATCTGCCTCATCACTATTGCCTGCATATTGCGATTTTTGGTTGATTACCAAAGTATTATGAGCAATTGTTTGCTTGCCAAATGTGTTGTTTTCGGGCAAATAAACACCTCCTGCTTTTTGCTCAATATTTACAAAACGAGCCATTCCGTAGTCTTGAACAACCTCATTTCCCTTATTGTAAAATGAATAAGACATTTGGTCAAAATGCCCATGACCCATACCATGTGTACCTGCTTTGAAAACTAAGTTTAGGTCAGATTTTGTTCTGATAATTCCAAGTGCACCGCCTTTGCCGTCAATTCCATCTTTATAGATGATAGATTTGTTGGGCAATGGTTTTTTGTTTTTAATATTTTTGGCAACCGACATTCCTGACTCATCTAAAACCACTTCGTCTTGCAATGCCGCAATAGAAAGCAAACTTGGGTCTTTTTTGCCATAATGATATGCAGCATCAACTGCCGAAATCAAAGAAGAATTATAAATTGACATTCCTTTTTGAGCATCATTCAATGGAAAAAATTCTCCTTTTGAGGTCGTTTGGTCTAAAAGTGAATATACCGACTTGATTAATAAACTATCACGGTATTGAAATATCTTTAATTCAGGGCGGATATTTTCCAAACTTGCCGCAAAAATCAAGAATGGATATACACCATATCGGTGATAATATGCTCCTTCTGAATATAGTCCGTCTGGCGAGAAAAGCCCATCAATTTGAGCAAGAAAACCAACTTTTTCTTGACCAGCGTGTTGTATCAGTCCACCGTCATTATCATGTTGCCCTTCGGCTACCTTTGCTGATGAACCATACAAAGCACGCTTGACAAAATCATCGTTGTTGATCACTAAGCCTATCATGCCCACACCAGCACAGCCCCAAGTTGAATGATTATGTATTCTATTAAAAAATTGAGGTGTTTCGATAGAAAGAAAATTCACGAATGGAATAAAAAGGTCTTTTTCTATGCGAACTCTATCTGTTTTTCCTAAATAATCATACACGCAGTCATATGCTTGTGATACGCTTACAAGCCAATTTGCATCGTTTAGGCATTGCCAAAATAATTTTCCTCTGGCATAAGAGTTTTTTGCAGGGTGCAAGCCTAAGGTTGGATACAAATCTGCGTATTTGTGTAAAATTGTTTTTAGGTATTTTGCATATTTTTCATCACCTGTGATTTGGTAAAGCATTCCTGCTTTTTCCATAATGTTATAGTTTTTTCTATGCACTTCGTGCGAATATCCACCTGCTAATTCTTTTGGAATTGGCACTTCTATTTCTTTCAAAATTTCGGTATCAATTTCTTTTTTAACTGCCGCAAAAGATTTGTCATAAAGGGGAGTTTTACCTAAACCTGCCTTTATTTCTTTGATGCCTTTTTGGGTTAAAGTCAAACACGGATGCTTCTGAGCCTTTACTGCTAACGTAGAAAGCATTAGAACTGAAACTATAAGTTTTTTTAAATTCTTCATTTTTTGCCTATTACTTGGTTATCGTCGCCAATTATGGTTTTTGCTGAACCTACATTTTTTTCGTTATTTTTTTCTGTAAAACCTTCTCCTTTTATTTCAAAATCGCTACTTTTATTAAATACACAGTTGTGTACTTGGGCGGCAGGCTCACCGACTGTCAAAAGCATTTTGATAGCCGAAGAATTGTCAAAAATTGAGTTTTTAATGTCTAAATTTTGGAGTCCAACTAAATCTATTGCTGCTTTACTGGCGTTTTTCTTACCTAAACCCACATTTTTAAATTCAGAATGATTGATATTTAAAAATCCTGCGGTTGTACTTTCATCTGAGCCACCTCTATAAAATATTACGGCTGCACCCTCAATGTCAGTAAAATCACTATTATCAATAATGATGGTTTCTACGTTATAAACACCAATATCATCGCCTTCTTTGTTGAGTGCCAAAACGTCGCCCGACATTTTAGAAAAAGAACTGTTTGTAATAGAAACAGTGTCTGCAAAAGTGCTGGTGGCAACTCTAAAAAAGTTAAAGAAATTGTTTGCCATTAGATTTTTAACCTTACAATTATCTACAAACAAGCTATAATTTTTATTCATCGAATACTTGCTTGTAGTTATTACTGAATTTAAAGGACCATCGTTTGCAATTTTGCCATCAATTGTTAAGTTTTCAAGTCTGAGTCCACTTTCGTTTTCTATGATAAAAAGTTGGGCAGTTTCAAACGTAATAACCGTTCCACTCTGTCCTTTTATGGTAACAGGGTGTGTAAGATGAATAACTTTGGTAAGGTTATATTCGCCATCTGAAAGCTCAATAATATCACCAGATTTCGATGATTTTACGGCATCAAATAAGGTATTTAGTCCAGCATCGGCTTTAATGATATTTCTTTTTGCAGGAATCGAAATATTTTTTGAGTACCAAGTTACGCCTGTATTTTCTTTGGTAGTGCGTACTTGTTTTATGTCTGCACCAACTCCATTAAAACCATGAGTAATAGATGTTAGCGAAACGTTTTCAACTTTAAAGCCACTTTTAGCAGGAAATTCAGTTGGTTTGTTTACTACGTTATTCTCAAAAGTTATTCCTGACAAATCAGCATTAACGCCAAAGTGTTGTGGCGTATTTGATGAGTAAAACAAGTTGTTTTTTACAATAGTAGATTGCGGTGCTTCGCTTCTTTCTTTGTCATTTCCTGCACCTAATTCTATAAAACCACAATCAACAAAAGTGTTGTTTAAAACCTTTGATTCTTTTACCGAAACGTACCTGTTTAAGGGAGAATTTGGTACGCCATTCATAATGGTCAAAGCACCTCTAAATCTGTTTCCAGTTAATCCTTCGCAGTAATTATTTATTACGGTTTGTTTTTCATTAATTACTCTGATACCTCCCGTAAATGCTACGCCATTTCCTATCAATACATTTCCTTCAACCCAAGTTTCGTTTCCATGACGCATCGTTAGCGTGCCTTTACATTCAAAAAAAGTATTGAAACGGTAAGTATTTTGATTCGATTTATTAGAGATTATTTCGTGTTCGCCATTGCATCTATCGAAGTAGTTATATTCAACAATGCTCTGAGAGTTTTTCATTGAATTATGACTTGTGCCTATGCGTATGGTTTCGCCACCATTTGAACCAAGGTTTTGTCTATATCCAAAATAATTGTGTGCAATCAAATGTTTGTTTTCGGCACTTTCATCGGTGTCAAGTCTTACAATAAGCGTAACACCCTGATTTCTTTTATCTATAAATTGACAATGTTCTACGGCATTGTTTCTGCCAAAAAGCACCACCCAAGCCTCTACATTATTTCTTTCTGGGCTATTAAAATTATCAATAACAACTTCTGAAAGTCGGCAATTATAAGCCAAAATTTTAGAATCTTTTCTAAATGCAATGATGTCTGAGGTCGGCGAGTATCCATTTTTGAAAACAAGTCCTTCCACATTTAAGTAATTTCCAGCGATACGAAGATTTGCTTCTCCGCTTATAATAACTTTTCCCTTCGTTTGGGCTTTTAGTGTGATTGGTTTAGCGGCAGTTCCGTTTGTTTCAAAAAGTATTTCGATGTTTTTCCATTCTCCGTTTGACATTGTAATTACGGCACCGGGCAAGGCGGTTTTAACAGCCTTGTTGAGTTCTGTCACGTTGCTTACAAGTTGTGCTGACGCAATAGAACATGAAAAAAAGAAAAGAAGGACAATAAAAGGGTTTTTCATAATTTTAGGTTTTTTTAATTGCATTATGTGTTTTCAACCATTCTTCGCCTACTTTATCACGGAAGAAGTCCATCCAAACATAGTACATTTTTTTATGTGTATCCACTTTTGCCGAATGGCTTGAACCTAATGGAATATGGAGGAGCGAATAAGCTGGAAGATTTGTTTGTGCATCATCCGCAAATACGGTTATATCATTACCTCCAAGACCAAGAAGCAATTGCTCTAACATTCCGTGTTCATGTGGGGCAACTTTATCTGGGTCATGTGCCTGCACCGTTCCCATGGCAATTCTTGGAATATATTTATTTGGAAAAATAGTTCTACTAATTGTATTTGGGCTTTTTATTGGTTCTGTATAAGCTTCACAATCAGTAAATTTTTTATAATAGATTTCTTGTGTATTTTCTTTCGGAAACTCTTGCAAGTCTAACTTGTCTTGCTCTGTCAAATGACTTGATATTTTCAAAAAATGAAGTGTATCGCCCTTTTCGACAGTAATTGAAATATTTTTAATAGCATTTTGAACAAGTACGGTTTCTGGTACTACATCAAATTTCTTTTTATTTGCTATAACGCTGCCATTT
>JAYUIP010000666.1:0-4923 GCA_043765945.1 Arcicella sp. | reverse complement strand
CTTCGTAGGCAAAAGTGTTGATGAACTTATTGAGTTCTGTTAGAAACGAAGTCGTATTCCAATTAACACCTCCTGCAATTTGTCGGGCAGTTTGGTCAATAAGCGTTGTTACGTCCCTTTTTAGGAGATAATGAGACAACGTTTGCTGTAATTGTTCACTGTAAGTTATTGGCAGCTGACTATTCTGAAAAGGGTGATAGACAAAGGAAAGTGGATTGAATTCCGTAGTTTCCACAACCGAAGTTGCCTTGATATGAAGCTGGGTTGTGGGCTTACTGAAAAACAGAATTTGTTGCGTATTATCAGTCGCATCAAGGTTTTTAGCCACAATATCTGGTTGCGGGTTAATATCAAGTTGATAAGATTGTAAGCTCAAGAGGGAACTTCTTTTGGGTTGTAAATACAAATAATGCGGCTCTAAATAAACCGCATCCGTGTATTGATAAAGAAGTTCATGTTCAATTTTTATAGTCATTTTTTTATAGGTTTTAGGGGTTGGGTTTTAGGGCTTGGCTTTCGGAAATTACTAATCCCTAAAACCTCTACAAACCTAATACATCACTAATCCACTCACTCTGCAAACTATCCACCGAATTCTGCAAAAGGTCGTTCCATTGTTTTGTCACACCTGCCATTTGCCCTTTTTCAAGGCGATGTTCGATGAGTTTGAAACTGTCTTTGTGATAAACTACCACATCAATTGGATAATCAACATCACTGGCACTCACTTGGGTGGCATCGAACGAAAGAAACCCTAATTTCAAAGCCTCTTCAATGGATGTTTCATACGTTAAAGTCCTGTTTAACAAGGGCTTACCATAATTTGAGTTGCCAATTATTTGATATTTCAATCCTTCATTTATTTCAATCCAATTGCCTTCTGGAAAGACCAAAAATAGTCTGTGTTCATCATCTTTTTCCATTTGTCCACCCACAATTGAGTGCAAATTGAATTTATATCCTTCCTCTTTCAAACTTGCTTTATCCTCATTGGCAACCCGTCGAATCATTTCGGCAAAGGCATTGACGGCTTCAAACATATAATCAAATTTGAACCCTTTTTCCTTCGTCATTTGATTAAAATAAATGATGGATTTGTCTCTGATTGACCGCAAACCTGCCGTCATAATAAACAGCGTATGGTTTCCGATTTGATGAGTTGAAACTTTCTTATTTGAATACACTTCCGTGCCAGCCGTGATTCTGTTATCGGCAATGGCAACAAGTCCGTTTTTCACTTTAATTCCTAAGCAGTATGTCATATTTTGTGGTTGAAAGCCCCCTGACCCCCAGAAGGGGAACTAATTTAGATATCAAATTCCTCCTCTGGGGGTTGGGGGGCTACTTCTTTTTTACAAATTTACCAACTCCTTACTGATTCACCGCAACATTTTGGGATTGTTCTTGTAAAACTGGCTTTAAATCGAAGTACGTTTTAAAAATTGCTGCTCCAACGCCATTATTTTTCTGTTGAAATTCATCCAAATATTGATGTAAACCCAACTCAAATATCTCTTTTACTTCCGAAAATTCAACTTCCGAACGTAGTTTACTCAGTGCCTTTTCTGCTTGATTTGAATAGGAGTTAGTGATGGCGGTTCCAGAAATTTCATACAATGATAACTCCGCCTGACGGATACAATACATCACGGAACGGGGGAATTTTTTATCCAATAATAAGAAATCCGTGATGGCGGTTGAATTGACAATCTGGTACTGTTGACGGAACATATTGTAGGCACTAACAGATTTCAAAACCGCCGACCAAAGCAACAAGTCCAAAGGTGAACCCACGGCATCAACTTCGGGCAGAAGCGTAAAATATTTTACATCCAAAAACCTTGTTGTTTTATCAGCACGTTCCAAAAGCCTACCCAAACGTCCAAAATGCCATGCTTCACCCCTTGTGATAGTCGAATCCACGATGCCATAAAACAATTGACTCCCCGTTTTTATATTATCCAAAAACCCTTGATAACGAGTTATTTCCCACGATTTACTGTCATTATCCGCTTCCTTGACTGTCCAATAAATTTGATTGACATACTCCCACATCTCCCGAGAGATACTCTCACGTATCGTTCTGGCGTTCTCACGGGCTTCATACAAACACGACAAAATTGAATTTGGATTACGGTTATCGAACGTCATGAAATAAAGCACATTCTCACGAGTGGGTGCATCGTAACATTTCTCGAAAATGAAGTTGTCTGCCGTTGCCACAATGAGCGGTTTCCATTGTTCTGGAACGTTGGGTGGCAAATCTAAGGCAAGGTTGAAATTTACCGAAATAAATCGGGCGTAATTATCGGCACGTTCAATGTACCGATTCATCCAATAAATGGAATTAGCAACTCGACTAAGCATAGGTTTATGATTTTATAGCTATCGGCTATTGGCTTTTGGCTGTCAGATAAATACTTGTCTCATAAATTTAGTCGAAAAATCTATTGATACAATATGAAAAAGACAAAAGAATTGAATTTTAAATGATAAACCCCTTTTCTCCCATTTACATTTTACCTTTCTCATGAAAATTTTTCCTGACATTTGCAATTAATCGGAAATTATTTACTTACTTGCAATGCTATTTGTTTGGTATCTTTCAAGCAAAAAGCTATTCCCATTAACCTTTTCTAAAAATAGTGCGATTACAAAAAATGCCTCTTCCAATGTTTGGAGAGGCATTTTTGTCTGATAGAATTTTGTCTGAATTGGGATTGCGAAACGTCGCACCGTATCAGATTGATGGATTTCTTGGATTTTACGGTGGATTTTAATCCATCAATCTGATACGGTGCGACGTTTCGCAATCCAAATTCAAACAGAGTAGCGAGAGTAATTTCAACATTTATTTCATCAACCTCACCAACAAAATCTCAATTGCCAAAAACGCTAAGGCAGCAATCAGAAAATACTTCCAAAGAGCCACGCCAAAATTTTGGTCTTTGAAGGTTTTTACGAAGTCTGCATCATCTATTTTATCAAAAATCTGCACGTTTTTATTGCCATTGAAGATACTTTTCAGCTCACCAACGCTATAAAAATCCATCATGGATTCTTTGTTATCGTGATTGAAAGCGACTAATCTTTCTACTTTTCCATTCAAAATTAATTCATAATATCCCGATTCAATGGATTGATTATCAGCTAATTGATTAGCTTTCGGCAGTTCAATCGTCAATTGTTTTCCGTTAAGATTTTGTACGGGAATAATCTCTAATTTCCCTCTTCGTAATTTGAAACTTGCCGTTTTGGGAATGTCATTTACTTCAACCGTAAACGTATTTTGTTCAAATGAATATGCCATCGGTTCTTGGCGTACGCTCAATGATGCAACTTTGTACATAATAGGTACAAAAAGGGCGTTTCTGGCAAAATCTCCAAATGTTGCATCCAAAGGCGAAGCAGTCAGATAAACCTTTCCTTTTCCTGCATTGGAAACCGTTAAAAATGGCTGATTATTTCTGAAATTCAACAATTTATCACCCAACGCTTGCCACGACAAAACACCGCCTTGATTTGGCATTTGTAGCAGTTCTTTTTGGGTAGAATTATCAAAAATATCAATAAAAAATGGCGAAGTTTTCACGGGTTCTGCCAAAGGCGTAAAATCTGCTTGCGTGATGACTTTTGATTGAATCCCACGAATATTAAAGATTCCCATAAAGTTATTATAACTCTGAATATCAGGCGTTTGCGAAGGAATTACAAACAAACTGCCACCCATACGCACAAAATCTTGCAATGCCGTTTTGATGCTTCCATCAATGTTTTGTACCCCTTCCAATACCACTAAATTAGCCGTTTTGAATTGCCCAATATCAACATTGGAAGCCGAGAAACTTCTGAACGCAAAAACACTATCATTATCAAAAACCGTGGGAACGTATCGTCCTGCGGAAGCCTGTCCGAAAAGGTGCAAAATCTTAATGGTTGGGGCTGCATTCAAGACAAAATAATAATCGTTATCGAACGTAATTGGCGTATCGTCGAATGAAATTCTTGCTTTTTTGAAGCCTTTATTTTTAACCGTAAACGAAAAATTAGCAATCGTGGTGGACTTCGCTTGAACGCTGGCGATGGTGGATGAAACTTGGGTATCGTCAATAAAAAGTTTTACTTGCAAATTCTCAACGGCTCGTTCACCCGTATTGAACAATTTGACCGTCAATTGATTAGCCGACATTTCACGGACAAAGGGCGTATTCATCCACACCGAATCTACGAAAACGTTTTGCAATGCTTTCGCTTGTACAGGAACCACAAAAAGCCTTGAAGTGGAGTCTAATTTAAGTTTTGATAAATCGCCCGAAGTAGATTTTTGAAAATCCGAAAACCATAAATACTGATTGCCGCCTTGCGAATTATGTTTGGATGCCAAACTTGCCTGACGTTTCAAAATATTATCAAACGTGCGGGGCGTGTGCGTAAACTTGATGGTGGTTGTGCGGTCTTTGATGGTTTGCGTATTACCAACGCTGTGTTCGTCCGAAGAGAAATCATTGGTAACTAACTGTAATTGAAAGCCTTGTGGAAAAGCTGTCAATAATTCTTCAACTTTGCTAATGGCTTTATCCAAGTACGTTTTTTTATCCAATTCATTTTGCATAGAAAGCGAATTATCAATGTAAACGCTCGCCACGCCACCCGCTTTTACGCCTTTGCCCGATTTGGAAGGTAAAAAAGGTTGAGCAAAAGCCAAAACCAAAGCCCCAATAAACGCCATTCGAGCCGCCATAATCAAAAGATGTTTGAGTCGGCGAAAGGAGGACGTGGTAGTATTGACCGCTCTCAGAAAAGCCACATTGGTGAACAACACTTTTTTAGTTCTACGGAAGTTGAACAGGTGAATTATCACGGGGATTGACAAAGCCAAAAGCCCCCAAAGGAAGGTTGGAAATAGGAATTGCATATATTTTT
>JAYUIP010000665.1:0-1675 GCA_043765945.1 Arcicella sp. | reverse complement strand
TTTCTATCCGTGTTTTTCTCAATCCAGACCGAATGAGAGCCTATAATGTTTCTGCCGAAGAAGTTTTGAAAGCCATTGATGAGCAAAGTGTGTTGGCTCGTCCAGGGCGTGTGGGTTTGAGTTCGGGTAAGGTTGCCCAATCGCTCGAATACGTTTTTACTTATCAAGGTTATTACACTAAACCAGAGCAATACAAGGAAATCATCATTAGGGCAAATCCCGAAGGTGAAATCTTAAAATTGAAAGATATTGCAAACGTGGAAATCGGTAGTGAATTTGTGGATATTTATTCCAACAAAGACGGCTACCCTGCGGCTTCCTTGGTTTTAAAACAAAATCCTGGGTCGAACTCAAACAAAATTATTGCTGACGTAAAAGCAAAATTGGAAGAACTTAAAAAGAACTTCCCACCAGGCGTTGATTACGAAATCAATTACGATGTTTCAAGTTTCGTAAATGCCTCGATTGACCAAGTTTTGCATACGTTATTAGAGGCATTTATCTTGGTTTCGTTGGTGGTATTTCTCTTTTTAGGCGATTGGCGTTCCACGCTTATTCCAATCTTGGCAGTACCCGTTTCGCTTATTGGAGCGTTTATTTCTATGCAATTTTTTGGTATTGGTATCAATCTTATTACACTTTTTGCCTTGGTTTTAGCCATTGGGGTTGTGGTGGATGATGCCATTGTGGTAGTCGAGGCGGTTCACGTCAAAATGGAAGAAGAGCATCTATCGCCCTACCAAGCCGTCAAGAAAGTATTGACCGAAATATCTGGGGCAATCATCGCCATTACCTTAGTTATGACCGCCGTATTCATTCCAGTGGCATTTATGACGGGTCCCGTGGGTGTTCTTTACCGACAATTTGCCATTACGATGGCTTCGGCGATTGTGCTTTCAGGGGTTGTGGCTCTTACGCTTACACCCGTTTTGTGTGCCATGATTTTGAAAAATACGCACGGACAGGCTCGTAAAAAAACGCCTATCAATCGATTTATTGACTGGTTTAATAGAAGGTTTGAGTGGTTATTGGGCAAATATACCAAGCTATTAATGGTAATCGTCAATCGTAAAGTCGTGACATTTGGCGTGTTGATAATTTTTGGTTTTGGTGTCGTGGGAATGAATACGATTCTGCCCGCTGGTTTTATACCTGGTGAAGACCAAGGACAAATTTATGCTATTATTCAAACCCCGCCTGGCACTACGTTGGAACGTACCAACGTTATCTCGCTCGAATTACAGAAAATAGCCAAAGAAACCGAAGGCGTAAAATCAGTAACGGCAATGGCTGGTTACGAGATTCTGACAGAAGGACGTGGTTCTAATGCGGGTACTTGCTTAATTAACCTCAAAGATTGGTCGGAAAGAAAGCAATCGGTGAAGGAAATTATGGAAGAATTGGAAGAAAAAACGAAAAATATTGGAGCTGTCATCGAATACTTTGAACCACCCGCCGTGCCAGGTTATGGTGCTTCGTCGGGTTTTGCGGTTCGTCTATTAGATAAAGGGAGTGAAGTAAATTACCAAAAATTCGATGAAGTAAACAAAGATTTTTTGAAAGAATTGAAAAAACGCAAAGAATTGACGGGTTTATTTTCCTTTTATTCTGCCAACTATCCACAGTATGAATTGATTGTAAATAACGCTCAGGCGATGCAAAAGGGGGTTTCAAT
>JAYUIP010000664.1:0-1676 GCA_043765945.1 Arcicella sp. | reverse complement strand
CTCTCGACTTCAATTGTAACGGTGCAAGTCCCAATAAAATTCCATAAACGATAGCGTGTCCTGATTCGTGAACGGCAATATTTGCCACCATATCTGGTGAATTATCTTGACGAATTTGGTCAATTTTACCAACGTAATCTAATTCAATTATTCGCTTTCCAGCCAATCGGGCTATTATTTTCTTCTTTTCAAAATCATAATCCATGGCAATGTGCATAAGATTTCCCATGAACGCTTCAAACAATAATTTTGATAAATTTGCTTCTACAATATCCGTTATACTTGAAAAAACGGGACGAACTCCTTGTACTGGGAAAACGCCATTTTGATAAATTAGTTGATTAAGATTTTTTGTAATCTCAATATCAACCCCAAAATGTTCTTTATTTTTCTTAACTATTTTGACTAATTCCTCCGAAATTAAAGCCTCAAAATCGACTTTTCGTAACGACTTATAAATCAGATGAATATTTCCAAATCGGGCAACTTGCTCAGGCTTAAATTTACGTGAAAGAGCATTTTTTATATCTACAATGGTAATTTTTTCGGTGTATGCTCTAAAAATATCCGCTTCAATATCTGTCTCGCCCGTTTCGTTTGCCATTGAATAGGCTTCATCTAAATTACCCGAAATAATAATGAGCGTTTTGGCGTGATTTATGGGTTCGTAAACCTTCTTTTTCTCCCGAGTTTGCTGCATCATCATCAACACATCTTCCTCCCGCATTTCTGCAATTTCATTGACAGATTCCTTCAAATCGAAAATCTTTTTCAGACTTTGGGCTTCCCAAACGCCAACGGTTGCTTCTTCATCTTCCGCAGAATTTCCACCCATCGGATTCATTGGGTCGGGTGGCATTGGAGGGGCATCTTTTAGCTTTTGCTTGCGTTTTTGGCGTTGCATGGCAGCATAAAGGTAGCGTTGCAAATAATCATCAATGGATTCTTTTGCATCTCTTTTCGCTAATTTTCCATCCGATAATAATTCCCAAAAATCTTGGAAACGAGTGTTCAAAAGCGGTTTTCCTTCGGAATCTATGGTATAAAAACGCTGAATTTCATCGAATAATACAATGGCTGGTTTAGCATTATTGATTCCATTTGTTTCTAAAATTGATGAAACGCTACTGTTCCAAGTGCTTTCGCCATTAGAAAGTTCAACCTCCACAAAACGGTCTTGATATTCTAATTTTGAAACTAATTTTCTGATTAAATCGGTCTTTCCAACGCCCGTCATTCCCCACAGATTAACGATGATTGGACGGGTTAAAATCTCTGGCATTAAATACCAGATTTGGATAAAATCAACCAATTCGTCGATAATATAATCTATACCAATAAATTCACGTTTCAATTCAATCTTGATGTTTTCAAGACGTTGTTTTTTGGTGTTTATCTCTTCGAGATTTATGTTTATTTTAGGTTGAATGGACATAATGTCTGGTTATTGGTAATTAGTTATGGGTTATTAGTTAGCTGTAATTAGATGTTGCTTTTGGGATTTTGCCTTTTCTAATAAATAATCACCAATAACTATTCCACAAATGTATTAACTAAAAATACAAATAATGTTTTACATTCGAGAATTAACCAAGAAAATGAATTTGAAATTTGATTGCCCTTCGGAGGACAATACCCAAGAATAGGATTTTGAAGAAACCGAGAGGAGCTATTTA
>JAYUIP010000663.1:0-1677 GCA_043765945.1 Arcicella sp. | reverse complement strand
GCAGAAACCTATAAAATTCAGTATCGGGTGATGCTATCACGCTATCGTGGACGCACAACTTGTCCCGAATGCAAAGGTTCCCGTTTACGCCAAGATGCGGGTTATGTGAAGGTGGGAGGAAAGTCAATAATTGATTTAGTTTTAATGCCCATTACGGATGTAGTTTCATTCTTTAATACTTTGCAATTACCTGATTATCAAAGAGATGTATCAAAAAGAATTCTCCAAGAAATTGAGGCTCGTTTGGAATATATGAATAAAGTAGGCTTAGGCTATTTGAGCCTAAATCGTTTGGCTTCTACGCTTTCGGGCGGGGAATTTCAGCGGATTAAATTGGCAACTTCTTTGGGAAGTGCATTGGTTGGTTCAATGTATATTTTGGATGAACCAAGCATCGGTTTGCACCCACGAGATACGTTGAGGTTAGTATCGGTTTTGGAATCTTTGCGAGACATGGGCAATACCGTCATCGTAGTTGAACACGAAGAAGAAGTGATGCGTGCCGCCGACCAAATTATTGACATTGGACCCGATGCAGGGCGAAATGGGGGAGAGCTAATTTTTCAGGGAATGATTGATGATTTTAAAAATGAAGAATCTGTATTGCTTTCTCATACGATTAACTTTTTATCTGGAAAAGACAAAATAGAAGTTCCGAAATTCCGTAGAAAATCAACCAGTTTTATTGAAATTAAGGGAGCTTATGAAAATAATTTAAAAGATGTTTCAGTAAAATTTCCGTTGGGAATTCTCAATGTCGTTACGGGTGTAAGTGGTTCGGGGAAATCTACTTTGGTACGTAAAATTTTATATCCAGCCCTCGGAAAACATTTAGGTACCTACTCGGATGAATCGGGAAAATTTGGTGAAATGACTGGCAGTATCAACAAAATTGAAGCCGTTGAAATGGTAGACCAAAATCCAATTGGTAAGTCATCTCGCTCAAATCCAGTTACTTACGTTAAGGCTTACGACCAAATTAGATTATTATATTCTGAACAACCCGTTTCAAAGTCAAGGGGATACAAACCCGCACATTTCTCTTTTAACGTGGAAGGTGGACGATGCGAAACTTGTCAGGGCGAAGGTTTTGTAACCATCGAAATGCAGTTTATGGCAGACGTAAAACTCAAATGCGAATCATGCGGAGGCAAGCGATTTAAGCAAGAAGTTTTGGATGTAAAATATCACGAAAACGACATTGCCGACATCTTGGATATGACGGTGGATGAAGCCATTGAATTATTCAGAAAAGACCAACCAAAATTAGTTGAAAAGTTATTGCCTTTGCAAGAGGTAGGTTTGGGATACGTTAAATTGGGGCAATCATCCAACTCACTTTCGGGTGGAGAGGCTCAGCGAGTAAAATTGGCGAGTTTCTTGGGTAAAGGCAATCCAAACAAAGGGAAAACGCTCTTTATTTTTGATGAACCCACCACAGGTTTACATTTTCACGACATCAAAAAACTCTTGAAAGCCATCAATGCGTTGGTTGAACAAGGCGATTCTGTTATTATTATTGAACACAACATGGAAGTAATAAAATCGGCAGATCACATTATTGACATTGGTCCAGAAGGTGGTGAAAAAGGCGGTTACATCACGTTTGAAGGAACACCAGAGGAAATGATTAAGATTCAGGGGAATTACACGGCTGATTTTTTGAAAGGGAAGATT
>JAYUIP010000662.1:0-4929 GCA_043765945.1 Arcicella sp. | reverse complement strand
TGAACAAATCATCCGTTGATGCCATCTATAAATTGATTATTGCTGATTTACAAAATGCGGCTGCCAATGGTGCAACGGCTAAATTTGTCGCAATCCCAGCCGCAGACCTCGGCAGAGTAAATGCTTGGTCAGCCAAAGGTTTATTGGCAAAAGTATATTTGACCTTGAACAGAAAAACCGAAGCAGCGGCTTTATTGCAAGATGTAATTGCCAATAGCGGATATAGTTTACAAGCCGCTTACGCTAATAATTTTTCGATAACGACTGAAATGAATTCTGAAATTTTATTTGCAGTTCGTTACAAAGCTGGCGGTTTGGGGCTTGGTTCAATCTTTGCCAATCAATTTGCCCCGCTTAATAGTGGTTCGGCAGTAGTTAATGGCGATGGTCTGGGCAATAATTATCCAACTGTTGAACTGAACAATTTATATACAGCAACGGATGCTCGCAAGGCAGTAAATATTGGCGTATATGGCACGGGTACGGCAGCAAAGTTATATCCCAGAAAACATATTTCAGCCGTTGCCGTAGTGAACGATTCAGAAAGCGACTGGACAGTTTTGCGATACGCTGATATACTATTGATGTTGGCAGAAGCACAAGGCAATATCCCCGCAAGTTTGGATTTAATTAATCAAATTAGGAAACGTGCTGGATTGGCAAATTTAGTAGCAACTGATGTCAATACGATTGATAAATTTGAGTTAGCTCTGGCAAACGAGCGACGCTTGGAATTTGCTTTTGAAAACCAACGCTGGTTCGATTTACTAAGATTCAATACTACTTTGACAACCATCAAAACAGAGAAAATTCTGAAAGACCATTTTGCCATCATGTACCCTTTGCATTATGTTCAGTATCCCGTACCACGCCTAACACTGACAGAAATGCAAAATTTTGTAACCGCAGACCGCCTTTTGTTGCCCATTCCACAACGTGAAATTGATAATAATACGCAGTTGAAAATTGAGCAAAATATTGGATATTAAAGTAAAAACAACTGCTTAAACTCTATATTTTACATAAAAAATCAATTTTAATAGCATAAGCAAACATGAAAGATATTTCAGAAATAAACGTATTTATTGAGAACAAAAGCCTCGAATGGGAATCCGTTAGCGACTTAGTGAGACGTAAAATAATGGCTTACGACGAAAGACTGATGTTGGTAAAAGCTGATTTTCAAAAAGGCGGTGTCGGAGCTATTCATCATCATTATCACTGTCAAATTACGCATATAGAAAGTGGCGTTTTTGCCGTAACCATTGGTGATGATACCCAAGTTTTGAAGGCGGGAGATTCTTATTATATTCCGCCAAATGTACCTCATGGTGCAACTGCGATAGAGGCAGGATTACTCATAGATGTTTTTAGTCCAATGAGAGAGGATTTTGTTTAAATGATTTATTGAAATCCCCCATGAGATTTGAATTTACAAATTGAGTAGAATAAAAATCCCCCCATTGGGGTTCAGGGGGCTAATACTATGAAAATAAAAGGCTTACGTTGGTGGATAACTATCTTGATTGGTTTAGCCACAGTTATTAATTACATAGACCGCAACGCCCTTGCCGTGATGTGGCCCAGTGTTTCAAAAGATATTGGACTCGGCAAAGAACAGTATGCTCTGGTAGTGTCGTTTTTTATGATTACTTATGGCATTAGCCAGAGTATTTCGGGTAAAATTTACGATAAGATTGGCACTCGTTTAGGCTTTGTTTTTTCTATTGCCGTATGGTCAGTAGCGGTAGCATTACACGCCACTGCCAAAGGGTTGCTCTCATTCGGTCTTTTCAGAGCATTATTGGGTTTTGGCGAAGCGGGCAATTGGCCCGGTGCTACCAAATCTAATGCAGAGTGGTTTCCTATCAAAGAACGAGCTTTCGCCCAAGGCATTTTTGGGGCAGGAGCCTCTCTGGGAGCCGTTATTTCTGCCCCATTAGTTGCTTATTTTTATGGCATAGTGGGCTGGAAAATTACCTTTATTTTAATTGGAAGTTTGGGTCTTATCTGGATTATACCGTGGTTGATTGTCAATAAAGCCGTTCCAAAAGAACACCCTTGGTTAAGTGAAGAGGAAAGACAGTATATTTTATCAGGACAACAAATATCTGATAATCAAGAAGATAGAGCCTTATCGGTAAAAGAGTTATTACAATACAAACAATCTTGGTCAGTTATTCTATCTCGCTTTTTTCTTGACCCTATCTGGTGGTTATTTGTGAGTTGGCTACCCATTTATCTCAGCGATAGATTTCAGTTTGACATCAAACAAATTGGAGCATTTGCCTGGTTTCCTTACGTGGGTGCTGCCATCGGAAGTTTGGGTGGCGGATGGCTTTCGGGCAGATTCATCAGCATCGGTTGGACGGTCAGTAAAGCCCGTAAAACTTGTATCTTGTTGGGTAGTGCCTTGATGCTTCCTGCCCTCATTGCCAGTGCTTTTGCTGATAATCCACAAATGGCAATGATTACTATTTTTGTAGCATTAATGGGCTTTCAAATATTGATTAGTAACCTACAAACTTTACCAAGCGACTTTTTCTCAGGAAAATCAGTAGGAACATTATCAGGTTTGGGAGGTACGAGTGCCGTTTTTGGAGTATTAATTAGTACATGGTTAGTCCCCGTTTTAACCAAAACGAGTTATACGCCCTTTTTTGTCATGGCTGCCTTATTAGTACCCATTGGTACATTTTTAGTCATGAAGTTAAGTGGTGAAATTAAAAAAATTGAGATAAAAAAATAATTTTTTACTATTTTCTAATGAAGGCTTCGTTCAGAGCGAAGCCTTCATTAACTACTGATATGATAATTAAAAAAGTGCTTTGTTTTGGCGAAATTTTAATGCGATTTTCGCCTTTACGAGAAGGGCAAAGTTTTGAAAAACAATCTATGCCCTTTTTTGTGGGCGGAGCAGAACTAAACGTTGCTAATGCCCTCTCTAAATGGAAAGTCCCCGTGGTTTATTGCACCGCAATGCCCGATAATTTTTTTACGAATAGCATCACAAAATATATTGCTTCCAATGATATTGATACTTCGGCAATCTATAAAACAGGCAACCGAATCGGAGTTTATTACTTGGCACAAGGCACGGATGTAAAAAATGCAGGTGTTGTATTTGATAGAGAAAATTCCTCTTTTGCCAATCTTCAAGTTGGCATGATTGACTGGCATAAAGTCCTAAAAAATGTAAGTTGGTTTCATTTGAGTGCCATCGCCGTTGCCTTGACCGACAATACAACTGCCGTCTGTATAGAAGCCTTGGAGGTGGCAAAAAGTTTGGGAATAACTATTTCCATTGACTTAAATTATAGAAATAGCCTTTGGAAGTATGGTAAAAAAGCCTATGACATAATGCCCAATATTTTGAAATACTGTGATGTAGTGATGGGTAATTTATGGTCTGTTGAAAGTCTGTTAAATATTCCCTCTCCCATCAAAAGCAGTGCTTATAAATCCCAAGAAGAGTTATTAACAGCTGCCCAAAAGAGCATCCATTTGCTTCAAACAGATTATCCAAATGTAAAAAAAGTAGCTTATACTTTTCGCTTAGAGGATTATTATTGGGCAGTTTTGCAAGATAATGATGAAGTTTTTATCTCTAAAAAAAGAGAAATAAATAACACTGTTGATAAAGTGGGCAGTGGAGATTGTTTTATGGCAGGACTTATTTACGGTATGCAAAAAGAGTTTTCACCCCAACAAGTTATTGATTATGCAGCTTCGGCAGCAGTGGGTAAATTATACGAAAAAGGCGATTGCACTAATCAAACCGTAGAACGAATTTTAGCAAGAATATGAGAGATACAACAAAACAAAATTCAATAAAAGTAGTAGCCCAAGGCATTTTACCCTTGTTTTATCACAAAGACACTGAGGTTTGTGTAGCAGTTGCCCAAGCACTTTATCGGGCGGGCATCAGAACCATTGAATTTACGAACCGTGGCGAAAAAGCGGTTGAAAATTTCAAAGCACTGGTTAAATCTCGCAATGAATCGATGCCTGATTTGATTTTAGCCATCGGAACGATAAAAAATATTGACGAAGCCCAAGCATTTTTAGAAGCAGGAGCGGATGTTTTGATAAGCCCTGTTTTTGATAAAGAAATTGCTGACTTTGCCCATGCAAATTCCATCCTTTGGATTCCAGGGTGCATGACCGTTAGCGAAATTCATCAAGCCGAGAAAGTGGGCTGTAAAATCATTAAACTCTTCCCTGGCAATGTATTAGGAGCGGGTTTTGTAGAAGCCATCAAACCGCTTTTCCCTTATTTGCTTTTTGTGGTTACGGGCGGCGTTGATACCAGCCCCGAAAATTTACATGATTGGTTTAAAGCAGGCGTTATGGCGGTGGGAATGGGAAGTAAGCTCATCACCAAGCAAATACTGCAAGAGAAAAATTACGATTTTCTGCAACAACAAACGGCAGAGGTATTGAAGACCATAAAAAATCTAAATTATTAAACGCATCAATTATGAAAATAATAGAAGAAGAAATAGCGATTCCCGTTGGAACAACCCTTGACCGTTTCATCAAACAAAATGAATCTGCCTTCAAACACGCCACTGGCGAACTTTCTCAGTTATTGCGTGATATTGCCTTAGCCACCAAGATTGTTAATCGAGAAATCAATCGAGCAGGTTTGGTTGATGTAGTTGGATCCAGTGGAACGGAAAATGTGCAGGGCGAAAGTCAGCAAAAATTAGATGTCATTGCCGATATACGATTTATCAGGGCTTTAACAAACGGTGGTGAAGTTGCTGCCATTGTTTCGGAAGAGAAAGACGATATCATCTATACGGGCAATAATGATGCAAAATATGTTGTCGCTTTTGACCCGCTTGACGGTTCTTCAAACATTGATGTAAATGTATCAATTGGAACGATTTTTTCTATTTACCGAAGAATCACTCCATTAGGCAC
>JAYUIP010000661.1:0-1679 GCA_043765945.1 Arcicella sp. | reverse complement strand
TAACCAGAGACAAAACCTTTTTCCCGTCTTTAATTTCCTGTTTCCAAATATTGAGGATATATTGCAGGAGCTGAATCTGTGGAAAAGGAACGGTATATGACTTATGTTCAAATAAAAGTGTTACCAGAGTTTCTTGCTCGGATAGATTGGTTTGATAAATAATATCCGAGAAATATTCTTCTAATTCGTCATCAATAAAGGATTCAGAAATTCTTTTAAGGTCTTGGAGATTAAATTTCTCTTTAAGTTCTTGCGGGAAAAGTTCTTCAATAAAACTCTGAGCAACCTCTAATCGTGAAAAGAATCCTTGAAGAACTTATCGTAGACGTTGGGGATGTATTGCTTGTTTTTGTCTTGTTTCTTTTTGCTCATTGTGGATTAATATTTTACCGAAATTACTCAAAAATTATTTATATTTGAACATAATCATAACATCATGCCCATCAAAGAAATTTTATCAAACCCCATGAAAATCTTCCTCCCCATCCTAATCCTCCTAATAACATTCACCACCATCGCCCAACCCAAAATCCTTCCAGAACGTGAACGGGCGGAGGTGATTGATGAATTATTGGAAGATAAAATGACCAATCTTTTGCCCAAATTGATGCGGAAAGAAGGCATTGATATGTGGATTTTGATTTCCAGAGAATACAACGAAGACCCCGTGATGAAAACGATGTTGCCAGCCGTGTGGCTTTCGGCAAGGCGTAGAACCATTATGGTGTTCTCGGATAGTGGCGGCACAAAGGGCGTAGAACGGTTGGCAATTGCTCGATACGATGTTGGAAATTTGCTGAAAGGTGAATGGGATTTAAAAACCAATCCCGACCAATGGGATGCTTTGATGAAAACCATCGTGGAGAAAAACCCGAAGAAAATTGGGCTTAATTTTTCTAAATATTACGCCCACGCAGATGGTCTGACCTATACCGAACACAAAGAATTTATGGATAAATTACCCGCTCAATTTCAAAACAGAGTGGTTTCGGCTTCCAATTTGGCGGTTAATTGGTTGGAAACTCGCACGGAAAGGGAAATGGCGATTTATCAGCAAATTTGTAGAATCTCCCACGAAATCATTCAGGAGGCATTTTCGGATAGAGTCATTCAACCAGGCGTAACCTCCACAGAAGATGTGGTGTGGTGGATGCGTCAACGAGTAACGGATTTGGGTTTGGAAACATGGTTTCACCCAACGGTAGATATTCAACGTGCCGACCCTGATAATTTTGACCATCTCAGAACCTTCACTAAACGCCCGAGCAAGCAAATCATCAAGCAAGGCGACTTGTTACATTGCGATTTTGGGATAACGTATTTACGCCTAAATACTGACCAACAACAACACGCTTACGTTCTGCGAGCAAGTGAAACTGATATTCCAGATTTCTTAAAAAATGCCTTCAAACAAGGAAATCAGGTACAAAATTGCTTGACTGATAATTTCAAAATGGGGATGTCGGGTAATGAAATTTTAGCAAAAGCGTTAGCACAATCCAAAAAAGAAGGTTTGAACGGCACGATTTACACGCACCCCATCGGCAATCACGGACACGCTGCGGGACCCACCATCGGAATGTGGGATAATCAAGGCAAAACCATTGGAAGTGGTGATTATCCACTGAATCCAAATACTGCTTTTTCGATAGAATTAAACGCTGCCGTTGAGGTTTCAG
>JAYUIP010000660.1:0-4945 GCA_043765945.1 Arcicella sp. | reverse complement strand
TTGACCCACAACTGCCGTCAAATCCACGGCGGGATTCAATAAAATGGGCGTGGAATTCTGCCCCAAGCCTGAATTTACTTTTAGGATAGTCTCAACATAGAAAGGAACTGATACCGAACCTGGAATATTACGAACATTATCATTTCTATTACGAATGGCAACACTAATTTTATAATCAGCAGGACCTGCGTATGTATAAATTGCTTTATAAATTCCTTTGGCAACGCCATTTCCTATGTCTTCACCTTGTCCATTTCCATTGATTCTTGGAGCTTTAATGATTATGTTTAAGCCATCGCCGAAACAAAAATCTGCATCTTTTTGCTCTCTCCAAGCTGTAAGACCAGTATTCAAATCACAATAAATAGTCAAGGTAAACTCATACGTCAAAGAAGTGGCTGAAATCCTTTTAATCGAAATTTCTCCTCCTCTCATGTGTGTAGCAAAGGAATTCGTAGTTGAGAAATTGAGCAAAATACCTAAAATTAGTGTATAGAATAATTTTAATTTCATGTGATATGGAATATGAAAGTTTTATTTTTTTTGAGGAAATCAGAAATAATTTTTACTAAATTAACAAAACATTATTTTGTAACACTTAGTTGAAAATTTAGTATTTAGAGTGGCAATTTACCTACGTTCAACGTTTTTAGACTAAATGTTATTTTATTGTAAAAAAACGAAAAAAGATTGTATTTAATTGCTAAAAAGTTACAGATAATTTGAAAGGCAATCGTTTGGGTATTAGTTTTGGGTATTGGTAATTAGTTGATAATAATTAGTGGTTAGTTATTAAAAATTAGCGGTTAAAATTTAGCTTCCTAACTAATTATCAATCTTCAAAACTAATAGTAAAACAGAAACTAAAACAATTATAAAATGTCTTGGGTAACAAAAACATTATCAAGTTCGCTGGGTAGAAAACTCATCATGGCAGTTACGGGAATTTCACTGATACTTTTTTTATTAGTGCATTGCGGAATTAACTCTATGATATTCTTTAATGATGGTGGAGAAACATTTAACGCTGCGGCAGAGTTTATGGGTCACAACTGGTTTATTAGAGCAACAGAAGTTGGTTTGATGGCTGGCTTTATCATACACATTGCGGATGGATTATTATTGTGGAAATCGAACAGAGAAAAACGCCCTGTCAAATACGCTATTGTTAAAGGAGAAGCTAATTCGTCTTGGGCTTCACGTTCGATGGGGATTTTGGGTTCATTATTATTGATTTTCTTAGTAATTCACTTACGTAACTTCTGGGTGACGAGTCGTTTCACAGATGAAATCACGGGTGGACACACTACCTTGTTTGCTGAAATGGTTGAGACTTTTGCTAACCCAATTCCAGTAATCATTTATGTAATCGGCTGTATTTCATTAGCTTACCATTTATCTCATGGTTTTCAAAGTTCATTCCAAACGATGGGTTGGCGACATCCTAAATATACTCCCTTCATAAAAGCATTAGGTTTAGGGTTTTCAGTCTTGATTCCTTTAATTTTCGCTGCTATGCCAATTTCAATGTATTTCGGGTGGATACAATAAAAGTTTTAAGTGATAAGTCATTGAGTTATTAAATTTGAGACAATAACTTACAAATTAACAATTTGATAATTCATAAATAACAATTTTATGTCAACTATATTAGATGCTAAAATACCAAGTGGTGCAATCGGAGAGAAATGGACAGATTTCAAATCTCATGTGCCTTTGGTAAATCCCGCCAATAAGCGGAATATTGAAGTCATTGTGGTGGGTACTGGCTTGGCTGGTGCTTCCGCAGCGGCTTCTTTGGCAGAATTAGGATACAAAGTCAAAGCATTTTGTTTCCATGATTCGCCCCGTAGAGCCCACTCAATTGCGGCTCAGGGTGGAATTAATGCTGCCAAAAATTACCAAAATGATGGCGATTCGGTTTTTCGTCTTTTCTACGATACCATCAAAGGTGGGGATTATCGTGCAAGAGAAGGAAACGTTCATCGTTTAGCGGAAGTATCGGGTTCAATCATTGACCAATGCGTGGCTCAAGGCGTGCCTTTTGCTCGTGAATATGGAGGATTATTGTCTAACCGTTCTTTCGGAGGTACACAAGTTCAACGTACGTTTTATGCCGCTGGACAAACTGGGCAGCAATTATTGTTGGGAGCCTATTCAGCTTTACAACGTCAAATTGGCTTAGGAAATGTAACGATGATGACTCGCCACGAAATGATGGACGTGGTAATGATTGACGGCAAAGCCCGTGGAATTATAGCCCGTGATTTGATTTCTGGTAAATTAGAAAGACATTTTGGACACGCTGTTTTGTTGTGTTCGGGTGGGTATGGCAATGTGTTTTACCTTTCAACGAATGCGATGGGTTCAAACGTTTCAGCAACGTGGAAAGCACATCGCAAGGGTGCATTTTTTGCTAATCCATGTTATACCCAAATTCATCCAACGTGTATTCCAGTATCGGGTGACCATCAATCAAAATTGACTTTGATGTCGGAATCTTTGAGAAATGATGGTCGTATTTGGGTTCCTAAAAAAGAAAATGACACTCGTTTAGCCATTGATATTCCAGAAGAAGAAAGAGATTATTATTTAGAGCGTCGCTATCCTGCCTTCGGAAATTTAGTGCCTCGTGATATTGCATCTCGTGCTGCAAAAGAGCGGTGTGATGCAGGTTTTGGCGTTGGAACTTCTAAAATGGCAGTTTACCTTGATTATGCCGAAGCCATTTTGCGATATGGAAAAGGTGAGGCAAATAAGCAAGGTATCCAAAATGCAACGGCAGAGCAATTACAAGAAATGGGTAAAGCAGTTGTGAAAGAAAAATACGGTAACTTGTTCGATATGTACAAGCAAATTACTGGTGAAGACCCTTATATTTTACCGATGCGTATTTATCCAGCGGTTCACTACACAATGGGTGGACTTTGGGTTGATTATAACCTAATGACCACCGTTCCAGGACTTTACGCTTTGGGCGAGGCCAATTTCTCTGATCACGGTGCAAACCGTTTGGGAGCATCAGCTTTGATGCAAGGTTTGGCAGATGGTTATTTTGTGTTACCTTATACTATCGGAGCATACTTGGCGAGTGATATTCGTACAAAAGCAATTCCAACAGATGCTCCTGAATTCGTTGAGGCTGAGAAGGAAGTGCAAGAGCGAATTAACAAAATGATGTCGATAAAAGGCACAAAATCGGTTGATTATTTCCATAAGAAATTAGGAAAAATCATGTGGAACGAATGCGGAATGTCTCGTAGTGAAGCTGGTTTACGTGGTGCAATCACAGATATTCAGAACTTGCAAAAAGAATTTTGGTCAGATGTTAGAATTCCAGGTGATGCCGATGATTTGAACCCAGAATTAGAAAAAGCAGGTCGTGTGGCAGATTTCTTAGAATTAGGAGAATTGATGTGTGTAGATGCTTTGAACCGTAATGAATCATGTGGAGGTCACTTCCGTGAAGAATATCAAACCGAAGATGGCGAAGCTTTACGTGATGATGAAAACTTTGCCTACGTTGCCGCTTGGGAATTCAAAGGGCAATCAGAATTTGAATTACACAAGGAAGAATTGGTATTTGAAAATGTTAAAATTGCTCAGCGTAGCTATAAATAGTTATTAGTTATCGGTCACTGATTATTAGCTAAAGGCAAATAAAGATTTACTAATAATCAGTAACAAATAACTAATAACCAGAAACTAATCATGGAAGGAAATATGAACTTGTCTCTTAAAGTATGGAGACAGAAAAATGCAAACTCGGAAGGTAAATTCCAGCAATACGATGTTCAAGGAATTTCAGAAGATATGTCTTTTTTAGAGATGTTTGATGTTTTGAACGAACGTCTCATCAATGAAGGCAATTCTCCCATTACTTTTGACCATGATTGTCGTGAAGGTATTTGTGGCTCGTGTTCGATGTATATCAACGGTGAACCTCATGGACCTGGCAAAAATGTTACGACTTGTCAATTGCACATGAGGTCATTCAAGGATGGAGATACTATTACGGTTGAACCATGGAGAGCAAAAGCCTTTCCAATTGTGAAAGATTTAGCAGTAAACCGTTCAGCCTTCGACCGTATTATTGCGGCAGGCGGATATGTGTCTGTAAATACAGGTAATGCACAAGACGCCAATTCATTACCAATCGCCAAAGACAATGCTGATGATGCTTTCATGGCGGCGGCTTGTATTGGTTGTGGTGCTTGTGTGGCGGCTTGCGTTAACTCTTCGGCAATGTTATTTACTTCGGCAAAAATTTCTCAATTGGCTTTACTGCCACAAGGACAAGCCGAACGTCAAATGCGTGCTGAGAAAATGGTTGCACAAATGGATACAGAAGGCTTTGGGGCTTGTAGTGTTACGGGTGCTTGCGAGGCTGAATGCCCAAAAGGAATATCTTTGGAGAACATCGCTCGTATGAACCGTGAATATTATGGAGCTGTACTTTCTTCAAAATAAGCAATAGAATTATATCGAAAGAGCCGTTTCAGGAAGCTGAGACGGCTTTTTTAGTTTATTTAAAAAACATTAACAAACCTTTAACACAACCCAAATAATACTTTGTGTAATTTCCTGTTCTAATATTGAAGCTGTTTAACTTATTCTTTTCGGTATAAATAGTTTTATTTTTAATCAAAACGAAAAGTTTAAATAGGTTCAGATAAATCACAATTAAATCACAAGGATATGAAAAAACTTATGATTGCCGCTTTAATGGTTATTGCAATCGTTACTTCGGTGAAGGCACAGTTCGGTAATCAGGCGTTTGCGTATGACGATGATAGATATTATTACGATAATGACTTCGATTGGCATTGGGATATCCGTGTGAAAATCAGCAATGGAATTCAACGGGGATTACTTACTCGAAACGAATCAAATCGCCTGTATGAAGTGTTGGAAGATGTTGAACGAAAAGAATATACCTATCAAG
>JAYUIP010000659.1:0-1685 GCA_043765945.1 Arcicella sp. | reverse complement strand
TGGGCATTATTTTTCGACTCTATTCTTGATTTTTCGACATTGTTTAAAGATGGTTTAATTCATGTACCAAAATATTATCCCAAATTATCCATATCAAAAGGCAAAGCTTTAATCCGCTTTCCCGTCAATCTAAAAATGGCATTCGTCAGAGCGGGAGCAATGGGTGGAAGCCCAGCCTCGCCAACACCGCCTGGGTTTTCCAGACTTTCAATGACGTGAACCTCAATTGGGTAATTAGCTTCCGACATTCTCAACATTTGATAATCATGAAAATTGTTTTGCTGAACTTTTCCGTCCATGAAAGTAATGCCATTTTTGATTGCCGTTGAAATACCCATAACCACATTTCCTTGCGTTTGAGCCTTCACGTTGTCTGGATTTATGGTTAATCCACAATCAACTATCGACACTATTTTCTCAATTTTTATACCATTTCCACGTTTTGAAACCGTTACGGCTTGGGCAATAAATGTTCCATACAATTGAGCCATCGAAATACCGATTGCCTGTCCTGATTTCACATTTTTATAGTCAGATTTTACCCCTAATTCCTGCAAAACCTTCAACATTCGAGGTTCTTTTTCCAACATTTTTACCCGAAATTCCATCGGATCAGCCCCTGCTAAATTTGCCATTTCGTCAATAAAACTTTCTTGCGGAAATACGTTGTGACAAGCGGAAGGGGCTCTCCACCAGTGAATCGGCACGGGAGCTTCGGCTAAATTAGATGAATTTCTACGATTTGGAATATCGTATGGACTACCTTTGAAACCCACCGATTCGATATTCACAAAATCGGGCTTAGTTTTAAAATCCATCTTTGCCGCTTGTCGTAAAATTGCATCGCCTACTTGCTTGTGATTTAAGCCTGAGAGAGCATTATTTTCATCCAAAGCTCCTTGCATCGAACTCAACATGGCTGGACGAAATGGTCCTTGTTTGATGTCGTCTTCACGAGTCCAAATCAACTTGACTGGTTCATTGATTTGCTTGGCAATATGTACGGCTTGCATCACAAAATCAATGTTCGATTTACGACCAAAAGCCCCTCCCAAGAACATGGCGTTCACTTTTATGTTTTCTGGCTTAAATTTAAAATGCTCAGAAACTTGCTTAATTACACCATCAATTGACTGAACCGAAGCCCAAATTTCAACTTTATCGCCTTGTACCCAAACAGTAGCATTCACGGGTTCAATAGGTGAATGTGCCATGTGCGAAGTCTCATAAACCGACTCTAATTTTTTCGTTGATTCGGCATAAGTTTTGGCAAAATCTCCTTTTGAATTATCAGCATGAATTAAGCCATCTTCTTTTCCTAATGCTCTAAGTTTTTCAAGATAGGTATCGGTGGAAAGTTTCTCAACATCTGTTTCATCCCAAGTAATTTTCAAGGCTTTACGTCCTTTCAGAGCCGCCCAATAATTATCCGCAACCACCGCCACTGCCTCTGGAATAGCATGAGCCAATTTGCGTTCGGTTTTCAACACGTACTTCACGCCCTTGACTTTCATGGCTTCTGAACCATCATATTTAGTTACTTTTCCATAAATCGCAGGGGGCATTTCGATGGTGGCATACAACATTTTTGGCAAAGTGGCATCAATCCCAAAAGCAGCTTTTCCATTGGTTTTTGAAGGAATTTCTGGACGGGGTAATGATTTCCCCAACAACTTAAAATCCTT
>JAYUIP010000658.1:0-4948 GCA_043765945.1 Arcicella sp. | reverse complement strand
TTTCTTTGATAATATAATCTGCTGAAGAAGCCACTTTCTCCATGAAACCCATCACCGTTTTCATGTTTCTTTGCAGAGGGAGCAATTTCTCATTCATTTCCTGCAAACCCGCCCCTTCGATGGTGGCGAGTTGTGCTGCCTCTCTCATGCCAGGTTTATCCGTCATGGAATTTGCCTTGTTGGCTTCGGCAAATTTTGACTTAATGGTATCATTATTTTCGTTGATTTTCTTGTTCAATTTCACCAATTGACCCGCCAAAATATCAATCTGTCCCGACATTTTTTCTTTCTTTTCACGTAAATCAGAAATATAGATTTTCATAATGGCGATGGGGTCAAGTTGAACGATTAAACCCGCAATTTTACGCATCATTGTTTTAAACAAAAAGAATACGGCAGTTCTCACATCACGGCTCGTAACCAAGAAAATAAGGAACCCTAAAACGCCTAAAAGTCCAGCTAAATAAAGCGTATTTGAAGTAGCTTTTATTAAGAATTCCAAGATAGGATTAAGATAATAAATCCCCAAAGCACCAATTCCAGCTAAGAAAAGTAAAGAAGTAATGCCCTCTGGCTTGCTCCAGAATGATTTTTGAGGGGCATCCCCTCCAATTCGTGATAAATCTGCCATGGTCTAATTATTGAATTATTGATATTTGAATTGTTGAAAACTTTAAGCAATATCGCTTGAACGTAATTAATATATAAGTTTTTTGAATACTAAAACAACGCAAAACCCTACTAATAATATTTGAAAAATCAAGCCAGTTAATAGAAGGTTATTTCCCCCATTCCAATGGAGAATTTTAAATAATGCTCCAAGAATTATTATTAAAAATGTCATGAGAAATAAACCAATCAAAATTATGTATTCAGTTTTCATTATTTGAAGTTAATGATTATTAGCTTATTCCTCCTTTCCTCATGCGTTCATTCCTCCCTCAACTTAAATACTGCGAAATCTTCGCCATATCACCCTTTATTTGCTCTACAAAAGAACTATACGTGATTTCGTAATTACTTTTATTGCTCGTAATCTTCGCACTTTGTTCCGAAATATCGCTCGTAATCTTCGTAATCTTTTCGTTATTACTATTGATACGGTTTTGTAAATCAACGATTTGTTTTGCCATTGCTTCGTTTTCATCTTGGGTTGATTTTAAAGTATTTTTTAAACCGCCTACTTTATCAGCAATGGCTGCTTCAACATCTTTTAGGAAATTCTGACGGTCAGAATCCAAAATACCAACGTATTGATTAGCCGTATTGGTCAGAACTGTAACATCCGTGATACCTCCCATTGCCTTGAAACTCGCCCAAGCCGCCTGATATTGTTTATCTTCCGAAAGTCCCAAACCCGCCAAACTCTTCAAAGCCTGCATATATTCAAAATAATCGGGACCTTTCAGATTAGAACTTTCCAACAGTGATACAAAATGATCCACAAACTTTTTATCCACCACGCCCGTTCCAGAGGCATTTTGAACCGCTACGGTCTGCTGAACTTGCACTTTGGGCGGTGTTCCTGCCTGTGTGGGCGTGGATGTTGTTTGCGTTTGAGTGTGCGTAGTATTTTCTTCAATGAAGAAACTTAATAATTTACGCCCAAAACTTTTTTCTTCTTCCATTTGAGTTAAAAAGTTATATCAGTTATGTGGTTAAACAGTTTTTCTTAAATTTACTATTTTTCTTAAAAACTACCTACAATATTAATGATTCTATTCAATCAATTGCAATTTCAATGTTAAGAATGGCAAAGTGACTTGATGATGCCTTGGTTTTTAATGATGTTTTATGTCTCATCACATCAATTATATAGTTCACACCAATTAAAGTTTACTTCATCACATTCCTTTTTGCCGTTCAAATCTATCTACTACTTTTGAATCATCAAACAAATCAAAACTCAACAATAACATCATGGAAAACCTATTCAGCATCCTTGTTTACATTCTTGAAAATGTCTTGGAATATTTTAAGTGAAATTTAACATAGTTCGTGCAACTTAACGGGTTTGACCTGCATCTTATACTCAGAAACCTAAAATTATAACCTCGTAAACCTTTAATTACATACCGCCATTTATCCTTAAAACTACAACCACTCATCCTTAAAAATCACTAATATCCTACCATTTCTACCATTCAATCAAGTAAAATTACCGATTAGCTAATATGTATTGCATAGTACTGGTTTTAACACTTATCTTTGACACAACAAAAAAGGAAATGAAACTCTAAACGAAAAATTACTAAACCTAAATTTCTTTAAACAATACAAAATCTAAACGTAATAAAAACAATTTTTCTAAATCATTTTAAAAATAACTTCCTCTAAATCAATTAATTACCCTATTCGATAAAATTAATACCTCTAAATCAAACTTTGAAAAATTATAATTATCTAAACAGTATTCAAACGAAAACAAACATTCTAAACAATTAAGAAAATGAAAAATCTTGTAAAAACCTTCGTAATTGCTGTATTATCAGCCGTAAGTTTAATCTCAAATGGAGCAGATAAGAGTACTACACCCACAAAATCAAAGACTTTTGAAATCGGTATGTACCAATCCGTTAATACGCTGAAAATGAATGTCATGATTGAGAAATCTACGGATAAAAATCTATCGGTTGTCTTGAAAGATGAGAAAGGAAATGTGCTTTACACGGAGCGAATGATGAAAGGTGCGAAGAACTATCACGGAAAGTATGATTTGAGCAATTTGGCAGATGGAAAATACACTTTTGAGTTTACAAAAGGAGATGAAAAAGTGATTAAAGAAGTGAATCTGTCTTCGGAAGCACCAACGGAAAGTAATCGCCAGATTGTGGTTGAGTAGTTCTCATAATTTTTTTAAGGGTAGGGACGAATAGCATTCGTCCATCGTTGAGTGGACGAATGCTATCCGTCCCTACCCTTAAAACTGTTCATAACCGAACATAGACTGTATCAAAACCGAACATCTTTTCTTTTGAGTAAATCCCATAAATTACTGATTATCAAATATTTGACCTATTGGCACACAAATTTCAATATACTTTCTAAAACAGTATTTAATTTTAAACAACATTTCTAAACAAATAAGAAAATGAAAAATTTAGTAAAAACTTTCGCAATTGCTGCCTTGACAGCTATGACTTTTATCTCTAACGCAACTGATAATGGCGTTTCACCTACAAAAGCAAAGACTTTTGAAGTAGGGATGTTTCAAAGTGCAAATACGATGAAAATGAACGTGGTGATTGAAAAATCTACGGATAATGATTTAACAGTGGTTTTAAAGGACAGCAAAGGGGAAATTTTGATAACAGAACGAGTTGCTAAGAAAGATAAAAGCTATCATGCCAAATATGATTTGGGTGAATTAGAAGATGGCAAATATACTTTTGAATTTATAAAAGGAGATGAAAAATTAGTGAAAGAAATAAATTTAGTAACGACTAAACCTACCGCAATCAACCGCCAAATTGCCATGAATTAATATTTTGCCTCTTAACTTACCATGAAAACGAAAACCGTAAGGCGATGATGAATCGTCTTACGGTTTTTTTGTTTATGTTTGTATTTATAACACGGCGGTTCGACGATTCGACAGCCTTGTCCGTAGTATAAAAATAAAAAACGGACAAGGCTGTCGAATCGTCGAACCGCCGTGTCACAAATACAATATGCAGACTTTCCCAGATTTAGCATCCCTCAAATCCAAAGTTGGTCAGGAGATAGGCACAACGCCTTACATGACCGTTACGCAGGAGATGATTAACGATTTCGCCAAAGCAACCCAAGATTTCCAGTGGATTCACGTGGACGTTGAAATGGCGAAACAACATTCTCCCTTTAAAACACCCGTGGCTCACGGTTTTTTGACGCTTTCGCTCGCCCCAAAATTCATGGCTGACCTTTTTAAAGTGGAATCCGTAAAGATGGGTGTAAATTATGGAGCTAATAAAATTCGCTTCACTTCCGCTGTGCCTTCTGGCTCGCAGGTTCGTATGCGAGCAAGTTTGATGGAAGCCGAAACGGCAAAACCATCGGGTTTGAGAATTACGATGAATTGTATTTTTGAAATTGAAGGGCAAGAAAAACCTGCTTGCGTAGCGGAGTTGATTTCGATGCTTTATGAGTAATCTGTAACCCGAACTTTCCAGTTCGGTCATAAAATTTATAAAAATCCGAACTGAAAAGTTCGGATTACACGAAAAACCGAACTGGAAAGTTCGGGTTACATAACAATGAGATTAAAAGACAAAATTGCCATTATTACGGGTGCTGCCCGAGGAATTGGAGCGGCTGCCGCTGAATTATTTTGCCGTGAAGGGGCAACGGTCATCATTTGGGATTTATTAGAAGCGGGCGAAGAAACTGCCGCTACGCTCCGTGAACAAGGATTCAAGTGTGAATTTATGCACATTAGCACAACCGATGTTCCCGCCATTGAAGCGGCAAGTCGTGAGGTTTATGAGAAATATAGTCGGATTGATATTCTAATAAATAATGCAGGAATCACTCGGGATAAAACACTCTTAAAAATGTCGCATCTTGATTGGCAACAGGTGATTGATGTCAATTTAACGGGCGTTTTTAATTGCACAAAATCCATTGCTCCCTACATGGTTCAGCAAAATTATGGTCGGATTATTTGTACATCCTCGGTTGTGGGCGTACATGGAAATTTTGGTCAGACCAATTACGTAGCTGCCAAAGCAGGTGTAATTGGAATGGTGAGAACTTGGGCGAAAGAATTAGGCAAAAACGGAATTACTGCCAATGCCGTTGCTCCAGGCTTCGTCAAAACGGATATGACCGATGCCATTCCAGAGGCAGTGCGTTTAGAGGTGATTAATTCGATTCCAGTGAGAAGAATGGGTGATCCGATGGATATTGCCAATGCGTATTTGTTTTTGGCTTCGGAAGAATCGGGCTTTGTGAATGGGCAAGTTTTAGG
>JAYUIP010000657.1:0-4948 GCA_043765945.1 Arcicella sp. | reverse complement strand
TTCCGTGTTCAAGTGATTAGCTTTCAACCACTTGAACACGGAACGCCGCCCGATTGATAATTGAGCACAGAACGCCGCCCGATTGACAATTGATAATTAAACCTTCTTTACTCTATTAAAATCTTACTCGTAACCGCTTTCTCCCCCTTCTGAACCCGCACAAAATAAACCCCTTGTCCAAGTCCCTCCGCCTGTGCTTGCTCACCTACATACGTAAGCAAACGCTCTCGCCCAAAAGTGTCAAACAACTGAATTTCAGCACTTTTTAAGGATTTTGGGAGAATAATTTTGAACTCACCTTTACTTGGATTTGGGTAAATTTTCACTTCCTCCTCTCCTACTTCTTCGCTATTTGATAAAGGAATTAAAATGCTGATGGTCAGGGCATCTGAACGTTTTTCACAGCCATCTTGCATAACTATTACGTTATATTTTCCTGAATTTTTAGCTTCATAAATTAGCTTAGTTTCATTGGGAATTATCGCATCATTTTTCAACCACTGGTAGGCTAAATTAGTCCCTGAATTTGCCGACATTTTCACGGTGAAGGGTTCGTAAACAACGCCCTTAATATCCGTAGAAATACTGGCTTCGGGTAGTAATTTTGTGGTGATGGTGTAGATGTTTGAATACCCCACTTGCGGACATTTATCATCCCGAACGCCCACCCGATAATCCCCCGCCTGTGAGACTTCATAAATGCCCGTTATGGCGTTTAGAATGTCTTTCCCATCCTTTTGCCATTGAAAAAATGTGCCATTGGTTTTGGAAGCAATCGTTATTTTTTCACCATCACAAAAGGTGGTTTTGGGGGCGGTTATTTCGGCGGTTGGGAGTGGGCGGATTGTAATTTTTAAGGCATTGGAAGTAACCGTATTCTGACAAAGTTCATCCTTCGCCACGACGGTATAAGTTCCAGATTCACCAAAATCATAAACTACATCCTTTACATTTGGAATATCTTTACCGTCTTTTTGCCATTGATAAGTAATTCCTTCTTGTTTTGGGATGGAAAGTTTAACTTTTTCAGTTGGGCAGGCTTCGGTTTTTCCTGTGATTGAGATGGCGTTTAGGTCTTCGCAGGGGGCGATTTTGCGAATAAAATATTTAAAATTATTCCCTTCTTTTTCCTGCGTAAATAAAATCAATTTTTCATCCTGAGAGAAATAAAAATCAGTAAATATAAACATGAACTCTCCACTATTCGCAATGAAAGTAGGAGAAGGAAGCGTATGTTTTGATTTACTTGTTCCATCGCTGTTTAGTAATGCAATTTCGTAGAACCCATTTCCAAAAGTAAAGTTGGGAGACAGTGGATACATGATATTTTCTCGTCCATTCTCTTCTATTTTAAGTTGTTTAGAAAAATTCTGTACACTAATGTCTTTTCGTCTCCACACAATTTTTCCATCACGGTAGTTCACCTTAATCAATCCTCTTTCATTTTCTATATCATTGACATACAGAAAGTTACCGACCTTTCTCCAAGGGAAGAATTTTTCTTCAGACGTTGTGGATGAATTCGAGGAAAAGGTACTTTCCCATTGCAAAACACCATCTCCCGCATATACTGCAAATTTTTTTGTTGAGGGTTTATCAATGGGATTATAAATATGAAAAAAAGTATAATCTTTTTCAACGGATGTACTACTGCCATAAATTGAATTTTTTTTAGTTTTTTCAGCGGGTAAAGTTTTTTGCCATAAACCAGTCAAAGATTCAAGGTTCACACTTCCAATTTTACATACTAAATTTGCCTCTTCATTATCACTTGCTTGATGACGCAAGGTGTAAATTAATTGATTACTAACTTCATTTACTTTGTAGGTGAAGGTCGTATAAAATTCTTTGTACTTAATTTGAGCAGGAATAGTATGTTTATTAACATCACCATTGGGTGAAATTTTAATTAACAATATACCATCATCTCTTTTAAAATTAATCAATAGTGAATTATCTACCAATATAGGTTCTCTATTATCTAAGTCATTAAATTGCTCTCTAAATTCTGTATATTTAGCAGTTTGTTTGCCAGTAGAATCAAACTTTAAATATTCAAATTCAGTATTAACAATCCAAAAACCTTTGTCATTTGATGGGAAAACCGACCTTATTCTATTGAAATTTGTTTGTCCTATTCTTTTTCCATTTTTATCTAAAATTATTATTGGTCTTGGAGCCTCTGTACTATTTAATTTTAATGCTAAAAGATACGGGGCTTTTTTTGTCCAAACTCTTAATATTTCAGCAGTCTCATAACGCCACTCCTCTTTACCTTTCACATCATATTTGATGATAGCTTTTTCATTGATATTATTATGAAAAACACCATCATCAGTCATTGTCAAAGTAGAATTAGGACTCTGAACATTAAATTTTCTCAGAAGATTGAATTCTTCATCGAACAATAGCGTAGTATCAGGTGGAATATCACCATTATTATTAAATCCAAAATTATCCACTAACGTATATTTTTTATTGAGCGAGTATGCCTTAAAATCATTCTTTGGATTTTGCAAAAAATCAAATATATCCCATACTATTTTGCCATTTTTATCATACAACTTAATGCCACTTTTGCGGACGTAAAAATCTAATATATAGTTATAATAAACAGCTGTTCTACCCGATGGCGTTGATGAGAGGGTTGGTAGTACCCCTCTTGATGCTGCCCCAGCACCAATAGAATCAACCTCATTTGCCCATAAAGGCTTTGATAAAACTTGCCCAAAAGCCAACCCAGACATCGCCAGCATGGTAGCGAATAAAAGTGTAATTTTTTTCATGATTATTTTTGATTTTTGCAATTACATAGTCAAGATAGCGAACATAGTTTCAGAGCGTTATTTTGTCAAATTTTCTCTTTTTCTATGTAATCTACTGATTGCTATGTGGTTGCACTATTTGACTTTAAAATTCAGCCCAACTTTCAGTCCCAAGTTATAGGCATTGGTCTGAATAGGGCTTTTTGAATCGTTGATGTTGTTTAATAAATAGGAGGCTGTTGGTTCAATCGTTAGGAAACAATCTTTATTGACCAAATGCTGAAATCCTACCGAGGCGTTGATGAATATATTACTTTGCTTTTGCGTTGATTCATACATGAGTTGTGAACCGCCACTGATGAAATATCGGTTACGTCCTGTCACCTTAAAAAACCGCTGAACGTCTGCCCTTAATCCCACCATTTGCAGCGTTTTCTGCTCAATCCGAGTTTGTCCGATGAACTCATTATCGTTATTTCCAACCGAAACTGCGTTGGAATAACTATTGGAATTCTTAACCGAGATATTATTTGTATTAACCTGATAATCAGCCCATTGACGCATTTTTAAGTAAGAGACACCACCTCTCAAATTCCATTTATTACCAATCTGTTTCGTGATACCTAAGTCAAAAGCCCAACCATTTCTTTCTGAATCGAAGGTATTATTAGTCTGTAAATTCTGAATATTTTGGCTATTCACCGTCAAGATTCTGTACGTCTGCAATGGCATAATACCCACACTCATATACACAGGACGGCGAATTGGTTTTGCATCTCGGTTAATATTAATTTCAGTAATTTTTGGGAGTATTATTTGATTTTTAATTAAAACAAAATCCTTGTTTTTAAGCGTCTTGAGGGGTTTTATGTACCTAACTTCTTGGATTGTTGCATCGTCAACGGAATTGTTAATAGGGACACTGACCACAGAAAGAATGTCTGAATTTGGATTCGTCAGATTAATGGATTTTTGGGATTTTTCTTCCATGTTGTAGTCAGTGCTCATGGGGTTGCCCAAACTAACAACTTTGCGTAAACCGTTAGCAGTCTGGGCTACCCCGTAAACACTGACAATAACAGGTATAGCATTATATGAAGCCACAGGTTTATCTTCAATTTCAACAAATTCTTTCTCAGTCACAGCATATTCTTGAACATTCTGTTTGGCAATCGACGCTGTTTTTGTTGTTGAAAAAGTAGGCACTTCAAAAGGTTTTTCAACCTCAAAAAGCACCTTACTTTCAACGTTTGATGTAGTCTTATTCACATATAGTTTTTCACTTTTTGCGTTTATGTTAGCAGTGTTTTGTTTTGTAGATTTTTTGGTATTAATATGTTGATAATCAATTATTTGTGGACCATTTTTTAGTTTTCCTTTCGTTGAATTCATTGCTAATTCTGAATTATTTTCAGTATTTTGCCCACTAAAAATAATGCCTCCAATTATTAAAAGCAATGCAACAACAGGCACAATCCACTGCCTTAAAACTCCTCCACCATTTGGTTGTTGCGGTTGAATTTCCTTGCGTATATGCTCCCAAGTTTGGTCGCTCGGTTCGGGTTCGTAGTCCGAGAAAGTATCTTGGAGAAATCGTGATAATATGTCTTCTTCTGAATTTGTCATTGGTATTTTAATGCTTTACGATTTTGGAAAATCGTGTTACACTTTTTCTTCATAACCGAGTTTAATTAGTTCTTTTTTCAATAAATCTCGTCCTCTTGATAATTGCGATTTAGATGTTCCTTCCGAAATATTCAACATCTTAGAAATTTCAGCGTGGGTATATCCGTCTATCAAATAAAGGTTTATGACCATTCTGTAACCATTTGGCAAAGTATTAATGATTTCTAAAACATGATCTCGGCTCATATTTGAAAAAATATTGGAGTCCATTTCGGGCTGTTCCATGATGGTTTCATAGCCAATCTGTTCTCGTTCATGAATGGTGTGGCGGTAATGGTCAATGGCGGTTCTGATAACGGACGATTTCACCCAATAATTCACTGATTCTATCTTTTCAAGGTTGTGTAAATTCTTAAAAATCTTAATAAATGCTTCTTGAAAAATGTCTTCTGCCTCCGCAACCGTCCTTGCATAACGCCTACACACACCCAATAGCCGCCCCTTATACAGATTGTAGAAGGCGGTCTGAGCTTTGGGGTCATTGCGTTTACAGGCAA